>NZ_FPLG01000006.1:0-787 GCF_900120065.1 Moritella viscosa | reverse complement strand
GTCCTGCAACTTAATCCTTTTGGTCTTCTTCCTGAAGCTGTCCTTGTGTCGCGTCCTGCAACTTAATCCTTTTGTCTTCTTCCTGAAGCTGTTCCCGCTCCGTCCTTGTGCTTATAAATATACGTCATTACCGTTTCGCCAGAAGCACGTAAATTCAATTAAATTAAAGTTTCTTACAAAAAATTACAAAAGTAAAAATATAAGCTATTGATAAAAATAAATATAATAATAAAATCAGAGTGTAAGACTAGGTCTAACATCGAGATAAACACCGTGATGTAACGGCTATATCCCCCACCCCAAATAGTCGATATCTTACACATTGAGATCTAACCATTCAGTAGATAATGTTGCTTATTTTAAATATTCAGAATATACCCAAACTAAAGTTGTAACATTTAAAATTTAACGATAAATAATGTTGTTAAAACGAACTTACCATATACATCTATAAATATAAGGTAATGAAGTAAGTTTATATAAGATGAGATGAGATGAGATGAGATGAATTGGTGGAAAGTCATATATAGCGCTGCTTATATTAAACTCCAGATATAGAAAAGGCGGCACACAGTGCCGCCCTAAAGTCTATGCTTTCAATCCATGAAACGTGTAGCAACCCTGCTAAATCCTGACTCTATTCATTCCATTAAATTTCCACTTCCCAATCCGTCGGAGTGTCCTTTTGCCTTCCTAGCACAATAAATCGATCCTGATTTATTTCTGTGTCGCGTCCTGCAACTTAATCCTTTTGATCTTCTTCCTGAAGCTGTCCTTGTGTCGCGTC
>NZ_FPLG01000065.1:0-1101 GCF_900120065.1 Moritella viscosa | reverse complement strand
CGGCTCCCGCAACCATTTCTTATACCTGTTGATAAGGCTAGTCAACAGTGTGCAAATAGCATTACTTAAATTTAATTTTATCTCTGGTAAATGTAATTTACGTAATACTATTGGCTTCTTGCTTATTATTTATTTAATAAGCGCCGCGCAAGTGGCATACAAGGTCTAGTAGTAAGAAGCCCCGCCTTATAGTCGGGGCTTTTTATTTTTTAAATTACGGGCATATGCCCTTTTTTTGTTTTTAGGGGGGTTGTTTTGGCGAGTTTAGAACAAACACTAACTGAATTGTTAGAACCAACAGTTGAAATGTTAGGTTTTGAACTTATTGGTATTGAGTTTACACGAGCTGGTAAACATTCAACGTTACTTGTTTATATCGATCATGAAAACGGTATTTTTGTTGATGATTGCTCGAAAGTAAGTCATCAAGTTAGCGCTATCATGGATGTTGAAGATCCAATCAGCACAGAATACTTCTTAGAAGTTTCTTCACCTGGTATGGAACGTCCATTATTTAAAGTATCACATTACCAAGAGTATTGTGGTTCTGAAATTAAAGCATTATTACGTATGGCAGTGAATGGCCGTCGTAAAATTAAAGGCGTAATCAAAAGTGTTGATGGTGATATGATCACCGTAACAATTGATGGCAAAGACGAAGTCTTAGCACACGCAAATATTCAAAAAGCAAATATTATTCCAAAATTTGACTAACGAGGCGTCCGGGAATGAATAAAGAAATTCTGTTAGTTGTTGATGCAGTTTCTAACGAGAAAGCACTACCTCGTGAGAAAATTTTCGAAGCACTGGAAATTGCACTAGCAACAGCAACTAAAAAAAGATATGAAGGCGAAATCGAAGTTCGTGTTGAAATTGACCGTAAAACTGGTAATTTCGAGACGTTTCGTCGCTGGCTTGTAATTGATGACAAAGGTGAACCATTAGAGAATCCTTTCGCAGAAATTACCCTGGATGCAGCTAAATATGACGATGAAACAATCGACGTTGGTGGTTACATTGAAGATGCAATTGATTCAGTTGTATTTGACCGTGTAACAACGCAAACAGCTAAACAAGTGATCATTCAAAAAGTACGTGAAG
>NZ_FPLG01000107.1:0-16898 GCF_900120065.1 Moritella viscosa | reverse complement strand
ATTCCTCTCGGCCACCAATCGCAACGACAAAATTTTAAGATTGCTCTTAAAATTTCTTCATATCACATATAAATCTTCCCAAATTTTTTTTTTTTTTCGTTTTTTTTTTCCAAAAAGCGTAAACACCCCCGCCTATCTGTTGTGTCATAGTCAACGCTATAACCTAATATTTTAGATTCAGCAGTTAACTTTAATGTATTTAATAAATTAGCTTTAATTAAAACAACACCAGCAGCCCCCTCACTAGGAATTATTCCCCATGGGTAGCTTGATGAAAACAGTTCTTTCTTCTCTGCATAGTGATTAAAATCTGCGACAGGATTATCGAGTGAAATAGATATAAGAGCATCACAATTTTTCATTTCGTTTAACATAGTTTCAATAAATACGCAGCCATTTTCATGATATAAACTAACCTTGGAGATTAATTTGAAATGATGGCTCTTTGCTAACCAGATATCGAACATATTTTTTGATATATTGTTTGGTAGTGACAGTAACAATGGTAGCGGTTGCAATGAACGATGTAATTTATTAAGTAAGTTATTTAACAATATATCCAAGACTTCAAATATACGCGCACTTTCCTCTTTTCCCTGGATAAAATCCATGTGCCCGATTGTTTTATTTAACCCATCACTTTCATCTTTTTTAGCATCAAAACGTCCAAGATCAGCCTTAGCTAATACAGTCGCTAATTGTAAGTTCATACCGGTAGGTAAAACCGCATCAGAATGAAGAATAAAAACATTTTGCCTATTAATCATACACTACCTATCGCTTATTTATTAGGGTTGAAATGAGCATATGTTCACGCCCTTGACATGGAAAGGAAGCTGTAAATGTAGCGCTTACAGTGCCTTTTTCAGTGTCAAAAAATAAAGTATGCAAATCCATTATCTCTGTATTAACAATATCATCAGAATATCTTACTTTTGCTTCATAACACTGTTTTGGTAATATAAATGTCATCACCCCCTCATGAGAAAAACCTGAAAGGCTAATTCGTTCACCTCCCATTAAAAAACCTGAACATTGCTGATCGACTGGTGAGGTTTGATAAAATGCAGTATCAAAATCAATAGGAAGAAGAGGTCGCCGAGAGTTAATCCAAGCATCATCAAATGAACCAGCTAAACAATAACGTTGCTGAAAAAACGTAGGTAACGCTCCAAATCCAACCACACCTATTTTCTTTGAATTCAAGCTCCAATCTTCATCAACGTTAAACATTGACGGTACATTTTGAGTCTGTAAGTCCGCCATATTTTCCCCGACCCCACATCCAAGACGGTTACGCTCATCATGACCACCAAGAGCACAAGTATAATCAATCTCACTAGTTATAAATCTTAACGGCATAGAAGGAATGATACTGCCTGATTGAACGACCCATTCGCGATGCCCAACAACTTTGATTTGTTTGTCTATATGCTTATCAACAAATAAGCGACAAATCAGTTCTACGCAAGGTTCTTTCTTAAAAGTTTTAGCTTTACCGTGTATGACAACATCGGTATTTTTTTTATAAATAGCAAAGTCATGATCAGATATAACAGGTGATAGCCCTGGTTCATTCAGGTAGAGTGGGTTATCTAAAATTTCCACACATTCAGAATCTTCGACCCATATACCACCATCCAAAATCCAGCGTTTTTTTAATGTCGCAACCCAAACCTCTAAACCATTATGATCACGCTGAAAACGTCCTCCAACGGAATAAGGTAATTCACTTTTAATATCCCATAATTGCATGTTGAGCCCTCAAGTTATACCGCTCTCTAGCAATACTATTGCCTTTCATTTTACTTAAAACAGTATATTGATGCTCAGCATTAACCAATGAGTTCCAAGGAAAGTATCCTCTGCAAGTAATGCACAGTTCTTTCCATATCCACAGCCGAAAATCAGCAGTAACTTCAACACTTGCTAATAACTCTAAGCTATTATCAAAACTTTGCGGTTCTCCATATCGCCATGAAGAAAATAAAACATTACCTTTATTTTCCCACCAAGTTTGAATTTGGGTAATAGCGAGTGAGTAATCAATATCGCTCCCGATCTGACTTGGTAAAACAGGTAATTGTTCACCAAAGACAATATACAGCGCTACAATCCAAGGCTCCGCAGTATCTTCATCTATTGTGCTTAGCATAGTGATAATGTCATTCACAGCACTACTATCACCTTTTAAAGCAAACATTATCGGCGCTAGCGAAAAACCAAAATCGATAGGAATATCAACATATTCAGGAATATCTAAGATAAACCCAAATATCATCATCTCATCTGTAATTTCAACTTGCTTAGAATCATATGTCATTCTAAACCATGCACTTCTATCCACTCGGGATAATAAGTGTTCAAATATATTCACAGGGGTTACAGGCTGTTCAATAAGCCAAGCACAACTCGAAGGTAAATTTTGAGTAACTAAATATCGATGCACGATCTCTTTATTAATAGTGCAATCCGAGTTTAACAATGTCATCGCAAACTTAGATGATAATGCCCCTAGTGACTGTAATGTCTCAAACAGCAATGAGGCATACACAGAGCTTGATTGTATCAACGTTCGCGATGCTGCAGCTAACTCTTCACTATCCGACAAGCTCGCAATTCGTTTCCATGATTTCTCACCTAAGGCATCTGACATAGTGATGGCGAATAAACAGGCTCTTTTATCTATTCTCTCCACACCAATAGACAGTAACGTCCATATAGCAACATCTGGATAGGTATCCTTAAGAAAATAAA
The DNA here is from genome assembly GCF_900120065.1 of Moritella viscosa. Classification (NCBI taxonomy): domain Bacteria; kingdom Pseudomonadati; phylum Pseudomonadota; class Gammaproteobacteria; order Alteromonadales; family Moritellaceae; genus Moritella; species Moritella viscosa. Next base: position 14,141 of record NZ_FPLG01000107.1, on the reverse strand, counting down.
TATAACCCGAATTGATTTTATACAATTCGATAAATACATTATTTAATTGTGTGAGTTTTTGAGTCACTAATGTTAAATAAGGTAATTGAGACGAAGGAAAGCCAGAATTGAATACACGTTGGCGTTGTTTAAGATAGAAAGAAGCCGTTTCTGCAGCAAGTGTCGACTTGTCGATACAAAAACGGGATTGTGAAGTGTCCGCACTCGTGACCAGCACTACTGCATTGTTAAGCTCTAAGCGCAATGAATCTAAATATTCATCGCTTAACGCTAGCTGGTTTTTTTCGTTATTAATAATTTGCTGTAATTCATTCATTATAAATTATCTAGTTGATTGATATTGTTGAACCTCGAATTTGTTGAGCTTTTTCTGCTTGTGTCGTGATATATTTTGCAGAACTAGTCAACCTTCCATCCCGGCCACTGTATGTACTCGAAGTACAACCACTTTTTAATGTTAACTCTTGTTCAGCTTCAATAATAATAGAACTCGCTTTTAGCTTTAACTGCCCATGCCCCTCCACTAACGAAAAGAAAATATCGGTAACGATAGGTAAATTAATATCGCCACCAACAAATTCGATTCTGCATGACAATTTATTATCTATCGCCAAATTAAGCTCTTGCGAGGTGAACAAACGTCCTAATTTTGCAGTTAACCCTTGAGAATACGGATTACCATCAAAATCAACACGCACTGTGTCCATCGACTCTTGTATTGCTAGCAGATGACCAAAACGGGCTAAAGTAGCACTTGGTTGTGCCTCGGCATACTCGCTAGACAGCACATCAAATGAATCAACTTGTTTATTTTCCATTAATTAACCGCCACTTTTCCGCCTTTGATAACAACTTTATCGCTGCCTTCTATCATAATCGAAGAACCAGATATTTTAATAGAGCCATCACTATTCATGACCAACTGAGAACCGCCTGTTTTAAATACAATTTTATCTGCACTAACAATTTGCGTTGCACCATCTGCTTTATAAGAATTATTCCCTGTAACAGATACCGTTAAATTACCACCAACTGTTTGTAAATCATCAGCCGAAATATCCACAGCACGAGACGCACCAACAGTTAAGTTATAGTTTGAACCTATGTCTACATCATCATTTTTAATAATTTTAGTTGTTCTATTTTCACCGATATCAATAGCAACATTCTTTGAAACTGACTGTGTTTCATTTGCATTATATTTCACTGTAACATCTTGTTCGACGGTTTCGGTAAAGGTGCTATTTACGGTTGTAGTTTTATACCCATCAATGGTTTCATTATGATCACCTTTAATTTCGTTAGTTTGATGCCGCCCAACTTTTAGAAACTCATCATTTATAATATCTCTAAAACGGTTATTTTGAACCAATGTAGACATATCTTTCTGAGCTCTGATATAAACTTCTTCTTGGTTAGCTTCATCTTCAAAGCTTAATTCATTGAATCCCATGCCTTTGTGGGTCTGGGTTCTAAATGTTGTCTTTGTTTTATGCTCTGGCAACGAGTAAGGAGGTAAGTTCAAACTGTTATAAACAGCGCCCGTTACGAGAGGACGATCAGGATCACCATCAAGAAACGTAACGATCACTTCATGACCTATGCGAGGTACACAAACAGCCCCCCAATTAGCGCCAGCCATAGTTTGTCCAAGTCGGATCCAGCAACCTGCATTTTCATCGTTTTCGCCATAACGATCCCAGTGAAACTGAACCTTTATTCGGCCAAGTTTATCGGTATATATTTCTTCATTTGCAGGGCCAACAACAACAGCCGTTTGTGGGCCATCAACAACAGGTGATGGCATTTTTGGTGCTTGATATATAACATCACGAGGAATACAAACAAAACTGTTATCGTAAGTAGTCGGAAGACCACTACTTTCTTTTTCATGTGCCTGAGGGTTGTAGCCATTATGACTAACCCTTAAGATTGTAAAATCTCGATTTAATGCTGTTCTAGGGTGATTATCTATGTTGATACTATACCCAGACGCTAAGCGCATAACATTACTTGTGCACTCTATCTGCTCACTATCAACAACGTACTCGGCAACATGCTCCGTGACTTTTTTCTGACCTGTGACAGGGTTATTATAACGGCCAGGATAGTCAAAACTAATTAGATCATCATTTAGCGCAGCTGCGCTCTCCATCTCTAATGGGATTTTAGGGTAAATATAATTGTAATCACGTTGAACAACCGCGCCAGTTTTAACTCTATTAATACTTTCTAAATTAAGAATATGCTCACGATCAGCAGTACCACCACTATCAGATTTAAATGGTATAGCCCCTTCGTAAGAACTATTGTTATGATCAGAAACTAACTCTATAATGGCATCGTTACTATCAACAATGACCATAGTATGCATCTCTTCGGTGTGCTCAAAATAATACCAAATCCCATACTCAGCCATTAACCGCTGTAAGAACACACTGTCTGACTCTCGATATTGTAAAATATAATCTTGAGATAAATAAACAGACGAAAGTTCTAATCGATAATCACTAATACTCGCTTTGCTAAGCACTTCATCAATAATATCTGGAACTGCCATTTCTTGGAATATACGGCAATCTTGACGTTGCGATAAAAACCAAAACTGTGGCACTAAAATTACTTGATACCGACTAACACTTTTGCCTGTTCCAAGATAGCGAACTTCACTGACCACGCCATGAAATTGTTTTGATACATCTTCACCTTGTCCATATAGACTCAATAATGCAGGCTGCCGTATCAAAGTATCAAATGAAATATCAGCATCAGTTGAAAGTAATGATAGATGAATATGAAACGGTTTTGATGTTTCTTCTATAACGTTAAAGCTTTCAACTTTAAATTCAAGATCGCAGTCATTTACTTTAAATTCAAATCGAACCATATCTTTCACCTGATGCAAATAAAACTTCTAGAAATAAGTAGATTAATTAAGAGGGAATAAATCGAGGTATAGATGGGGCAATAATGTCCCCATCTACCAGCAAAACTAAAATTAAGCTTCGCGAGGTGCACGCCAATCATCATTACCAGCAGTACCACATACTTCATGTGTTACTTCAATTGCACGGTAAGTTAATTGTAATACTTCTTCAACAACACGTGTTGATGTTGCATCATCTTGACAATGTGCCATACGAGTTTCAATATCAACAATCAGCGCATCAATCAATTTAATTGTATAGTAATGCTCTTGCTTACCTTGGATAGACGTACGGTAGAAGTTGATATAACACTCAGGTAGTTTTTCGCCACTTACGAGTGAATTGAAAAGCAGTGGAGAGCAACGGTCTTGTTGTTTAGTTACAATAATTGGGCGGTGAACACGTTGACCTGTTGGTTGACCACTTTGTGGATCTCTTGGCACTGTTAACACGTGATCAAGTTCTTGAACTAAGAATTCGTCAACATGTGCTTCTTGCCATGTGTTACCGACAGAATCTGCAGAGTATGCATCTTTAGTAATATGACCTTGAGTTTCACCGTTGATAGACATATAAGCTGGAGTTGGCATTCGTATTTCCTTGTTAAATTTAATAAAAGAGGGTTAAGTTATCGTAACCAAATCGCTAATCACTGCGATATAGACTAGATATAGCAAAGGCTATGCCAACTATAAAAATAAAATTAAACACCATATTAAACAGAACCTTACGATAGATTGAATATATGTTTCAATTTTAATACCCTCTCAATCACAACAATTTATTGTGAATATGAACAATAAATTGTAATTGTTCACTTAACTATAAAATATGTTTTAAAATAATGCTTTACGAATAGCACAATGGGCATTATGAGTGATAAAACATCATTTTAACTAAACAATCTCACATTCTACATTCAGATTGAATTAATAGGCCTGCATTCTAACTAGTAAACGAGCCAAAAACCCCTCCCCTTAAAACGTGATTTTATTTTTTACGTATAATAGCTATCAAATCAAACAACTAGACTAAGCTATTAACACATGATAAATATAAATCTATCTTCATTAATACAGCGTTTACACCCTATCGCAAAAACAGCATTGGAAGATGCTGCGGCGTTGGCGGTTTCTGAGCAATCAGCCGAAATTCAGATCGAACATTATTTATTAAGCCTATTAGAAAGACCAAATAGTGATTTTGATCTATTACTTAATCAATACGATTGTTCTGAACATTTATTGCGTCAATCAATTAAATCCTCATTAGACAATTCAAGCAAAGGATACGGCGGTAAGCCTGTGTTCTCAGCTCTGTTAATTGAATGGTTACAAGAGACATGGTTAGTATCTTCACTGGATTTGTCACAGACACAAATCCGAACAGGTGGATTATTACTAACACTGGTCAGTAACCCACTGCGCTACGGTCAGCATGGTTATGCTTCATTATTCGAATCGATTAATACTGAAGATATCAAGCGTAATTTTACTGCGTTAACAACCAATTCAATAGAATCCCAGCGCGAAAGAACAGAGCAAGAGTCAGCAAGAGAAGAAGGTTCTGCCTTAAGTAAGTTTACGACTGACTTTACCGGTAAAGCACGTAAAGGTGAAATTGACCCGGTATTTTGTCGCGATCAAGAAATTCGCCAAATCATTGATATTTTGGCTCGTCGCCGAAAAAACAATCCGATAGCAGTTGGTGAGCCAGGTGTTGGTAAGACTGCTGTTGTTGAAGGCTTAGCCCTAAAAATCGTGCAAGGTGATGTACCCGATATTCTTAAAGGCGTAGAGTTATATGGCCTTGATATGGGTCTGTTACAAGCCGGCGCAAGCGTTAAAGGTGAGTTTGAAAAACGTTTGAATGCTGTATTAGATGAAGTGAAGAGCTCTCCTACCCCTATTATTTTGTTTATTGATGAAGCCCATACCCTCGTTGGTGGTGGTAATCAAGCAGGTGGCAGCGATGCAGCTAACTTATTAAAACCTGCCCTTGCTCGTGGTGAAGTAAAAACAATTGCAGCAACGACTTGGTCAGAATACAAAAAATACTTCGAGAAAGATCCAGCACTTGCACGTCGTTTTCAACTTGTAAAACTTGAAGAACCATCACCAGAAGAGGCTGCACTCATCATCCGTGGCTTACGTCCGATTTATGAAAAATCACATAATGTATATGTAAGAGACGATGCCATCATGGCTGCAGCAACCTTATCAGATCGCTATATAACAGGTAGACAGCTACCCGATAAAGCCATTGATATTATAGATACCGCTTGTGCTCGTGTTAACATCAGCCTTAATTCGACTCCCGCACCAATTGAAACGTTACAGCAAAAAATTGCTGCTGCTGAGCGCGAGTTATCCGCCTTAAAACGTGATAAGTTACAACAAACAGGCGACAAACATCGTCTCGCTACAATTCCTGCATTAGAACAATTGATTACAGATTCACAAACTGAACTTGAAATCCTCGATCTGCAATGGCAAAAAGAAAAAACGTTAATTATTGAAATGTTAGCACTACGCGAACGTTTGCATGTACTAACGACGCCAGCGATAGATAGCAAGAATACAGACACAGAAAATACGAGTGAAGCATCACTAAGCCTAGAACAATCTACTGATAGCATCGAAATGAACGAACAAGAGGTTCGTATTGCTATCCAAGCGTTACAGGAACAACTTGATCAATGCCGTGGTAAACAGCCACTCGTCCATTTCGAAGTAGGCCCTGATGAAATTAGTCTTGTTATATCCGATTGGACAGGTATTCCAATGGGTAAGATGTTGCAAGATGAATCGGCAACGACGTTAAATTTAAAATCAGTATTAACCGAAACGATCAAAGGGCAAGCGCATGCTATTTCAGCACTTGCAGAAGGTATTCAAACAGCGAAAGCGGGGCTTGTGAATCCAGATGCGCCAACAGGTGTATTCTTACTTGTCGGTCCAAGTGGTGTTGGTAAAACAGAAACAGCCAGAGCAATCGCGGATCAGATGTTTGGTGGTGAACGCTTCATGACAACAATTAACATGTCTGAATTCCAAGAGAAGCACACCGTTTCACGCTTAATTGGTTCACCTCCTGGTTACGTTGGTTACGGTGAAGGAGGCATGCTAACCGAAGCGGTTCGTCAACGTCCCTACTCTGTCGTGCTACTTGATGAAGTTGAAAAAGCAGACCCTGAAGTGCTTAACTTATTCTATCAAGTATTTGATAAAGGCACGTTAAATGACGGTGAAGGTCGTACTATTGACTTCAAGAACACCCTTATTTTAATGACAAGTAATCTCGCTACCCACGAAATTGTCTCGTTGGTTCAACAATCTGCTGATATTCAAGTAGGGACCATTGCCGAAGCAATTCGACCAACATTAAATAATCATTTTAAACCTGCACTATTAGCGCGTATGAATGTGTTGCCTTATCTGCCATTAACAGATGAAGCGATGACAGATATCATTAATCACAAATTAAAGACGGTCTCTAAACGTTTAGAAAGTCATCATAAACTGGCCTTGGATTATGATGATGATCTTGTTGAGTTTGTATTGGGCAACTGCCGTTTAGCTGAAACAGGGGCGCGTAATATTGATGCTGTGATAAATAGGCAATTGCTACCACAACTATCAAATCAATTACTCGCTCACGGTAAAAATGAAAATGATTCTAAAGTGACAGTGAATGTCGATGAACAAGGAATCATCCAGTATGCCTTCAGCTAATACGAAGGAACTGAATAATGCTCTCTTTGCGATCAGCCAGTCTTTGGCTGATCGCAGCCAATTAGCGTCGACACTCGACGCTATTTTGGTTGCCGCACGTCAGTTAACGATGGCAAAACATGGCATTATCTATGTTTTAGATCAAACCAAAAAATCATTAATTCCAACAGCCGTACACAACGAAGGCAAGACTCAAACCGAGCATGCTTGGCAACCACTGACCTTAAATGCCTTGCAAGACAATGATCCTTTTAGCTATGCATTACAAACAGGTGAAGTTGTCTTGGTTAATGAGCTATACCAATATAATGGATACAATTGTAGCCATATTTATGAAGTTGAGCTTATAACAAGGCAGCAAAGTCAAAACCTATTGGCTTGGCCTTTAATTAATAGCCAGAAGCAAACTGTTGGCTTACTTGTGTTACTGGATATGCAAGCGATTGATGACGAACAAAGTTTAACCTCGTTCACTCAATTAGCAGGTGCAAGTATTCATCAAGCAGTACTGTTAGAACAATACAATGCAACAATCAACCTCTTGTCTGAAGATAACAAAGCGCTACTGAAAGAAAACAAGCAGCTTAAACAACGTAAAACCAATGACCACTCGGGCCCTATTGCTGAAAGTGATGAAATGCAGCAGGCACTGTCTCGCTTACAGCGTATCCTTAGCCTTCCGGTCGATGTTTTGCTACGTGGAGAAACAGGCACAGGTAAAGAAGTAGTCGCTAAATATATCCACGAAAATTCAACCCGTGCTTCGCAACCGTTTATTATACAAAACTGTGCTGCGATTCCAGAGCAATTGTTAGAGTCAGAATTATTCGGTCACAAAAAAGGCGCATTTACTGGGGCAGATAAAGATAAAATAGGGTTATTTGAAGCGGCTAATGGCGGCACTCTTTTCTTAGATGAAATTGGTGATATGCCATTATTGTTACAAGCTAAACTATTACGTATTTTACAAGAACGAACCTTACGCCCGATCGGTAGTACCAAAGAAGTTCACATCGATGTCAGGGTCATTGCAGCAACACACTGTAATTTAATGGAACAAATAAAACAGAATAGATTCCGAGCAGATCTGTTTTATCGCTTAAATGTATTCCCCGTTACGCTACCACCGTTACGCGAGCGCACCAAAGACATTTTACCTCTAGCAGAGCACTTCATCACCTTAATGAGCAAGCAGCTGACACTTGCGCATTCACCAGTAATGAGTCCACGTGTACGTAAGCAACTTACCCAATACGCATATCCAGGTAATGTTCGTGAGTTACGTAATATTGTTGAACGAGCGGTATTGCTTTCTGACTTCGATATTATTGATCATATCGAAATTAATGATGAAATAGCACCACAATCATTCGATTCAGACAATATTGTTCATGCGGAATTTGAGCACGTTGCCGTCGATGCATCGACATCATTAAAAGAAGTAGTGGGTAATTATGAACGTGAGGTGTTACTCAAATATCTCAACTCTTACAATTGGCAAACCAAGCGTGTCGCTGACGAACTGGGCTTACCTGTAAGCACGCTTAGTCACAAGATGAAGAAATATGGCATCAGCGCAGCGTGTTAGGCACGCTACGCTGGTGTGTATCAGCTATTCTGCAATACCGCTACAGTTCAGCTGATGCCATGGTTTTCATCGCCATAGGTAAAGGTTCAAGCAAACTTGCATGCTTAGGTTGTGTGATCCACTCGGTGAGTGCAGCATTCTGTTCTTTTTCCGTTAACCCTTTCCATTTTGTTGCTAAGTCTTTATTAACATTCTTAACACCGATTTTACCTTCTGCTGAAAATGGCGATGATTGTAATGAACCCTTGTTAGGTAGTTGAATTGTATACTCATCAAGTAATGAACCAGTCGTTGCTGTATTTACTTGCTTTATCGACAAAAATCTCAATATACCAAATCTGAAGCTATTATTCGGGTCACTCTTAAATAGGCTGTCTTTCTTATGCAATATGTCGCCAAACGGTCTTAATCCTTTTATAGGATTCCCTGCTAAAGAGATATAATTCAGATTAAATTCAACGCTATATACCACATATTCTTTTTTATCTGACAGGTTATTGTCATCATTAATTTTAGCGATAGAATCCGTCTCAAATTGAGTCAGCTTGGTACTACCGTTATCAGTAGCAAGAACCCATTCTTTTTCTTTTTTAAGACTGCCAAGATAATTCATAGGAGCTTGATAGCTAGGTCCTTTAATCGCACTTGCGCTACTAAAAGCAACATCAAAACCGTTGTTCTCGCCCTGCATACCTAACTGTAGCGAAGTAGACACACGTTTCCAGTCAAGCCCTAAGCCCTCATAATAAGATTTGTTATGCTTTTCACTCACAAACAATACCGAGACTGTAAATGGCGACGCCATTGACCAATTAAAGTTTGTTAGCTTTGGAATATTATCTACTAGTCCGTTAAATCGTGGCAGAAACTGCGATTTATGATGACTTGAAACCTGAACATAGGTGGCATCCGGTTTTTCAATTATCATTTCTACTGCGCCTTTTTTTACTTCGTTTGCCAAAACAAACTCAGGCACAAGTAAATCACGTTCATTCAAGGTACGAGGTTCATTACCAAAGCCACTAGGTAAGGTCAATTTGTGCTGGCACTCGGTATGTAGTCCAACGCTTAATGTTGACGATGCCGCTACAGACCAAAACGGATTGTCATTTTGCACGGCATGTGCTGACAAATCGATATCATAATGTTTTCCACTGAGTGTAAACACATAATCCATGTCTTTAAAACCACCGCTAGCATTATATTGAGTGAGCAGTTTCTCTTTATCCGAAAATAATTTTTTTATCGTATCATCAAGCCACTTTTGGTTTGCAGCCTGCCAATAATTATTCAGTTCAGATTCTCCAACTAAAGGTTTAACCCCCTTAATCATGTCTTCCCCCCAGTAATAAAATGGTTCAAACTCTGTCGCGACCAAACGTTGTTCTTCATCACTTTTAGTTTTATTTCGCTCAAGATCGAAAAATGTCGCCAGGGATTTATCACAATCCATCGAAAATTCGGAAAGCGCCATTGGATGGAATAACGTCGTAAATTTAGGCCCAGAAACGTCACCGAACCATATTTCTCGACGGTAACTGATATTAGATTGGAATATACGCTTATTCATATCGTCGTCATCGGTATGCCATAAAACGATTTGCCATTTTAGCCGGTGCAATGGCGATAACGTGGTAGCACCACCACTTTTACGTTGGTGATGTTGCCATTTTTCATAAGTAACCCACGTGGTTAACGACTTTGGATCTGCAACCAGCAAGCGTACGAAACCAATTTCGTCGATTTCAACCTTACGCTCGAATGGGGTCATATCTCGGACTAAATCAAGTAAGCCATTCTGATCATCGCGAACAAACAGCTTATCTTGTACTGGAAAGGCATTATTAAACGCCCCTCGCGTCATCGTTTTTGGGCGACCACCATTAAACAACGTCCAAAAACGTGTATTATGCCCATCCAATTTGGCCATTGTAAGTTCAGCTTGTTCCTTACCGTATAGCTTAATCTCCTCTTCGTATCGCCTTTTTCTATTTCTATCATGCGCGGATTGGTGAAGCCAGACTGAAGCTAAACTATCAAAATCATAACTGTCTAATACCCATGTATCATCTTCGATATAAGTTTTTATATAGCCATTTAAATCATAAGCAACAAGACTATCATTAAAACTGCCTTTTTCACCGGTTGCACATTGAGCAATTAAGGTGAATAAACCATTTAATGCCAGCGCGCGCATTTTGTAACGCTTAATCAGTTCTTTTGCTGTATTGGGACTGTTTAGGTGCTTACTTAAGGCTTCAATCGAGGTGAAGTTGTTCTCACCAAGTTGTTCATTAATTGCAGCAAGTTCTCGCAACATAGTGTTACTTTGTTTAGCCAATTTTTCTAAGCCGCTTATTTTAGATGTTCTATCGGCTGATTGTTTAAAATAATAATCCAATAATGTCGCGTCTAACACCTGACTCGCGGATTTAATCAAACCAGTACTTTCTTTTACCAGCAGCATTCCTCTTGCAGCAACAGCAAGGCCCGGAATAAAACTAGCAACACCAATGGCACTTTCAAACAAAGCAAGCGCCAACTCTCTCTCTAACGCCTCTTCGTTGTTACTCGCGCTAATCTCCCCTAGCCTCGTTAGCTCCATAGCTCTAAACCCACTGCGACTTGGCGGTAAACGTAATGCTAACTCTGATACATAAATACGCACTTCGACACGGCGATTAATCTTTAATGCTGGATTATCACGATTAATGTCATCACCACAGGCTTGCGCGATGACTTTACTCTCGCCATAAGCCGCAACATGCACTCGCTTATCAAATTGAGTGATACCTTTGAGTTTATTGGCAACAAAATTAGCACGCTTATTCGACAGGATTAAGTTGTAATCACTGGTACCGTTTTGATCAGCGTGTCCCTCAATTTCAACCGAAATATTGACATTTTCATTCATGATTTCCGCAAGCCCGTCTAAAAAATCAACAGATTTACGATCACCACTATCACGCGCATCAAAGTGAAATAACAGCTTAAGCCCTGCACCACGTCCATCTTGAAATAATGACGCGCTGTCTTTCATATCCACTTGCTCGGCGGTTGCTTTGTTAGTCGATATTAACTCGCCACTGACTTTATCAAACAGCTTTTGTAATATATCTTCACCAGACTTGCGCTGCGTATTCCAAAGTGGGATAAGTTTGAGATAATTGTGCGCGACATCATTTAATTCTGCTTTACGCTTTTTGGTGAGCTTTTCAGCTAGTTCGAGCTGTTTGTTTTTATCCGCTAAATCAGCCATGGCATAAAATGAACTCACCGCGTTAAGCCCTGTAAAACCAAGTGATGACAACGCTGGACGCCAGCCTGTTACGCCATTAAGGAACCAACTTTTAGGCACTCGACTTGCTAATACGCCATATTCACCATTGCGTATAGGGTTCCCCACATTATCGAAAAATACTTTAGGGTCAAATACATAACTACGTAACAATGCACCGACACCAAGCATTCTTGCTTTATCTAGCGTGTTTGCGGTTCGAATCTTTTGCAGTTCATCAAATGCCGCTTTGGTCGATGATATGCCAAACATAAATTCAAGACCTGATACCATGGCATCGGGTAAGGTTTTTTTATCGACTTGCGACCATAGCGTATTTGCGAGGGCTCCCATTGCATCCATTTTTGAATCAGGATCTAACGCGATATTAAGCCCAGTATCAGCAATATTAAGCCCTGATTTTTTTGCTATTTCCCAAATCGCACCACTCATCTCGGCAGTACTACCCGCGGCTTCGAGTTTGTCGATGTTGCCTTGTTTGTACTGCTGTAATCCAGTCATATATTCAGGAAACTGATTCATCAGGGATTCTTCAAGGGAGATCATGTCACCGCATACAACAGCTAACTTTCCAAATGCGCCGACTTGACTTAAAGAGATGTATTCTCGAAGTTCATAGGTGACAGAAAATAGGCCCCCTTCGTCATCAAACTCTTTCTTAACGTTCGCCACGTCATCTAAAAAATCAGGCATATCCTTAAGTTGATTACGATTAAATTCAATGCGCAATGTATACATACCATCGACAAATGTTTCGGGGTCAACTTGTAATAGCGCGCAAGGTCGTTTGTTATCTGTATTATCTGATAATGTTGCAACACTCTTGGCGATTTCTATTTCAGTATTTTCAGCGTCGGCATCAAATTGCAACAGAGTAACTTCAACACCATCATATTCGGGTGTTGAGAACACCACGCCACAAAAATTAAATGTCGGTACCAAAAAACCAGTTAATGGCTCACCAATATCATTTACATTATTGAGCCAATCATTATAGTTCTGCTTTGCTTCAGTTAATAACTCACCAGGTTTAGCTCTGTAAGCCGGGGCTAGTTGCGACAAATCCAGTGTCGATGTAGCAAAGGCGATATTCTGCGTCATAGAATTATAAACACCACCATCATCATCCGTAATTTTGTTTGCCATGGTTTTTAATTTACCGCATATATTACCGATACTTGCAGTTGATGATGCAAGCTCGACAAGCATTGATAACGGCGGGAATGTGAGTTTATAGTCGCCCGATATGCTATGTAAAGGCGCAGCTTGACGTAATATGTCATGGCTATTAGCATCTTGATGACAAGATGTGCCCACGCCCAAACTATACAAACGCCCTTTGGCATTGGTTCCCCATAACATGGGTTTTTCATCGCTATCAGCCTTGCTTGCGATGTTTACAGCAACCGGAATAAAAGGCAATGGCCGGACATTTTTCAGGGCTGTATTTTTACTATGATCTTTATCTTCATTTAGTGAAAAGTAAGTTTTTTCACCTTGTATTAATTCAGAGTTAAACATTGCCCCAAACAAATAAACAGGCTGGCCTAAATCCTTCATTGCTGATCCACATGTTGCCATTATTTACCCTCCTTAGTAAAAAAACGACCATTATTGGCGAATGCATTGTAAACATTAGATAATCGAGCACTACGACCTGTACCTATCGGAGTCCATCGTTTGTATGACAGCTTATTGCCCCCTTTATCCATAGCATAAAGAGTAACCCAGGCTGCGCCCATTTGATATTCATCTCCATTTACACTGATATTATCCATGGTGTGTATTTTCCATTTATCCACGCCTTTATTATCAACCGCAAACCAAGTCTTATTCTCAACATCAATAAACACTTTATGATAACGGTTTTTAGCCCAAGCGTATTTACCGTTGGCACTGATAGCACGCTCTCTGTAAATTCGCTCTTCTACAGTTTTTGTATCGTCCTCTTCAGTGAGAATGTCATAGAGTCGTTTATTATCCGACTCTCTGTACACAGCGACTCCGGCATCCGATACAACAATTCTTTTCCCGCCATAAATCACCGTTTGTGGTGTCAATCGAATATCAACAGCCTCTTTCTTTTTCGTTGCAAGGGTATATTTAATATATTCACGGCCGTTGGAATAATACAAATAACTGCTGTCTTCAGCCCAGACTAAAATAGGCAGTGTCGAACTTGAACCGAGTATAATTGACTCTTGGGTTTTTAAATCAAACAGGACTTTATGCAGACCATCATTCGCATATGCATAAGCTAAATAACGATTGTTCGGTGAACGGCGTAATGTACCGCGCGTGCGGCCATCAAAATCATCAGTGACCAAGCGTAAATCGGTGCCGTCCATCTTCATGCTCCAAATTTTTTGCCTTTTTTCATAGGCATCGCTTTTCATTTTTCGTGAATTACCGTTATCCCAAAAGAACTGTAGACGTGGTTGGTCATATGATTCTGCATTGTCTAAATCTTCACGTGGCCATTCTTTGGCTTTATAAACATTGTACTCAGGCATCCCTAACGGATAGCTTTCATCATCATAGGTGATGTAGTTATGTTCAGTCACATGATCACGCTTTTCGGTAATGACCTCTGC
>NZ_FPLG01000119.1:0-80030 GCF_900120065.1 Moritella viscosa | reverse complement strand
AAATTGCTCGCCGCGCTACACACATACAGATGATAAGTATGATTTTGATAATAGAATTGATGGTTTAATTACCATGCCATTACTTGGTAGCCGATTACTTAAAACGATGAAATCTGCGCTGATGAACAAGGCTGAATCAGAGACAAACATAGTACCGAGTTTAGCTAGTGTAATGGCCGAAGATATTGCAGTAGATAATATGCTTATTCTTATTGTAGAAGATAATTTGATTAATCAAAAAGTCGCCACCTTGCTATTAAAACAGTGTGGTTATGATAGCCATATTGCGAATAACGGTGAAGAAGCTGTCGCAATGGTATCTTCTGGTGAACATAAGTATAAGGCCATATTAATGGATTGTATGATGCCAGTTATGGATGGGTTTACAGCGACAGAGCATATCCGGAAATGGGAAACATCATTTTCCGTACCAGAAACACCTATTATTGCATTAACCGCTAGTGTGTTGGATGCTGATATCCAACGTTGTTTTGATGTTGGTATGAATGACTATGTACCTAAGCCATTTAAAAAAGATCTACTCATAGAGAAAATTGAGCGGCTAGCAAGCGCCGCTTAAGCTGATATTATCGATCTTGTTTAGGCTCTGAAGTAGGGGGCTGCTGACGTAGTAACATTTTCAGTTCAGCAATATCCTGCTTTAAGGCCATGACCTCTGTATGTAAGGTATTTACATTTGAGGTTTGTTCTATTTTAGATTCTTTTCCACCATCAACAAACCATGAGGAAATAAAACCAGTAAATGTGCCGAATAAACCAACTCCGGCAGTCATGAGTAGTGCCGCTATGATGCGCCCTCCTGTTGTTACAGGATAATAATCACCATAACCAACCGTTGTTATGGTGACAAATGACCACCAAAGCGCATCTACACCATTGTTGATGTTACTGCCTATTTGCCCTTGTTCTAACAGCAGAATACCGACAGCACCAAAGGTTACAAGCACAAATGAAATAGCAGACACTAAGGAGAATGTCGCTTTAAAGCGATGTTCAAAGATCATTTTAAGCACGAGCTTAGATGATCGAATATGCTGAATAGCGCGGAGGATCCGTGCAATACGAATCATACGTATAAATTGAAGTTGCTCTACCATCGGAATACTGGATAATAAGTCAATCCAACCCCATTTCATAAATTTCAGCTTACTCTCTGCTTGATAAAAGCGAATGATAAAGTCGGTAAAAAAGAACAAACAAATTATATTATCAACACTGGTCAATATTTCGGTCACGTTACTAGACAGTGTAAATACGAGCTGAAGCAGTGATGAAACAACAACATGCAGTGATAAGATCAACATGAAGATTTGAAATGGATTAACATCATTATTGGTTTTAAGTTTTGTTTGCACAGGTTAGCGCCTTGATTCATTGATTTTATTAATATAAACGTTACTGCGTAGCAAAACAAAATATTTTTATAGTGGCTTCGTTAATCGGCGTGGTGACAGTGCAATGTGGGGGTGTAAGTTATGTATGTTATTATTTTTTATGTGCCGCAAGCAAATGTGGAAGGTGTTAAGCAAGCGTTGTTTAAAGCTGGTGCGGGTACTATCGGCGATTATGCGCGTTGCGCTTGGCAATGTTTAGGTACTGGTCAATTTAAGCCATTACTGGGTAGTCAGCCACATATCGGTACGTTAAATGAAATAGAATTTGTTGATGAGTTTAGAGTCGAAATGGTTTGCTGTGCGGATAATGTAAGGGCTGCAGTTAATGCGTTGATTTCTGCCCACCCTTACGAAGAGCCCGCTTATCACATTTTACAAACACTCAATGTTGATGATTTACCTTAGCGTAAAATAGAATCTAACTTAGCGATTGGTTACACTGACTATAGCCGAAATTGTTTTTGCACAAGTAACTGAGATTAAACTGTCAGCATCCTGCTCAGTTCCCATTGTAACCGTTGAATGGGGTTTCATGGCACTTTTTCTAGTTGTCTTTCCTGATAAGTGTAGCTCTTTCGCTTTTGTGATAGAGATGATCTTTTCAGCATTGTCTGGGTTGACACCTGCACCAGGCATAATACTGATTCTACCATCCGCTTGAATGACTAACTCTTTGATAAGCTCACAACCTTGTTCTGCTCTAGCTTGTTGGCCTGATGTTAAAACGCGTTCACAACCTGCATTGATTAAGATTTCTAATGCTTGTTTAGGATCATTACATAGATCAAAGGCCCTGTGGAAGGTTACGCCGATATCGCGAGAGGCCGCCATTAAACGTTTTAATGCGGCTTCATCAATATCACCTTCTGATGTTAATGCACCAATGACTACACCTTGGATACCTAGCAGTTTCATGAATTTAATATCAGAAACCATGATATCAACTTCTTGCTCACTATATATAAAATCACCTGCGCGAGGGCGGATTATTGTATAAAGGGGGATAGTTGCTAGATCGAGAGACTTTTGGACAAAACCAGCATTGGCGGTTAGGCCTCCTAACGCTAAAGCTGAGCACAGTTCGATACGATCTGCACCAGCCAGCTGAGCCGTTTGAAGTGACTCTATATTATCGACACATACCTCTATTGTAATGGTCATAAGTTTCTCTTTATTACAAAAATAAAGTGATCATAGGCAGTTCTGTATAATATGAAAGTAAAAAAGACGACTAAGGTCGTCTAGATCAATCCTTATGATAAAAAACCACAATATTAGAGCTAGAAAGACAATTGTTTTTTATCAATTGCAGTTATCGTACTTTTTTCTAATGCCGTATAGCTATTCTGTTTAGGAAGTTTGATAAGAATTACTTCTTTCGACATATTTGGGTAGTATGATTCTTTTTTCAAATCTGTTTTTTTATATTTGAACGTACCTGTCATTTCTTGTTGTTCACGTAAACGTACAAATATAGGTTGTGCATAGCTTGGCAGTACAGATGTGACGTGTTGAAAGAAGTCTGCTGCTGAGAATTCATGTATTGGGCAATTCAAAGTAAGCGCAACCATACCAGCTCGACCATCATGATGTGGTAGTTCGATACCATAAGCAACAGTCTGGTCAACTTGATTAAACTCATTAAGTTGACCTTCTACTTGTGTCGTCGCCACATTCTCACCTTTCCAACGGAACGTATCACCTAATCTATCGACGAAAGATATATGTCTAAACCCTTGATATTTAACGAGGTCACCAGTGTTGAAATAGCAGTCATTATCTTTAAGTACCGATCGGAATAGTTTTTTATTACTTTCTTTATTATCGGTGTAACCATCAAAAGGGGATCGCTTGGTGATTTTTGTTAATAGTAAACCCACACCACCTGTTCTTACTTTGATCATTTTCCCTTTTTCATTGTACAGGGGTTCGTCGTTATTAATATCATACTCTACAACGGTAAAGGCAAGTGGCGTAATGCCTGCGGTGTGAGGTAAGTTCAATGCATTGGTAAAGACAAGGTTACATTCACTGGCACCATAGAATTCGTTAATATGTTCGATCCCAAAACGCTGTTGGAACTCATCCCAAATCTCTGGGCGTAAACCATTGCCAATAATCTTTTTAATGCCGTGTTGTTTATCGTTATCTTTTGCTGGCACATTTAGAAGGTATCGGCATAGCTCGCCAATATAGGTAAATGCGGTTGCATTGTGGGTTCGTATTTCATCCCAGAATCGACTGGAACTGAATTTTTCAGAAAGAGCAAGTGTGGCTGCATTACCAAACACAGCACTTAATGAAACGGTTAATGCGTTGTTATGATACAAGGGGAGTGATAGGTATAATACATCATCAGCAGTAAGGCGTAATGATGCCATCCCTATCCCTGACATTGACTTAAACCAGCGATGGTGACTCATTTTTGCTGCTTTAGGTAAGCCAGTTGTCCCTGAGGTGAAAATATAAAACGCAGAATTTTTAAGCTGAATTTTAGGCGTTGAGTCAGGGTTTAATACCGAATAATTTTCTACTAACTTTGATATATCTCTAAACTTAATAGAGTGCTTTGGTTTGTTTAATGCCGGTATATAAAAAATATTGTTTTTCAGTGTTTGTGGTAAGTTCTCTTTAATATCATTAATAGCCGAATTATAGACTTCATCTGCGATAATTAATTTTGTATCGACAACTGCTAGGCTATGTTCGAGGATCGCATTTCTTTGTGTCGTATTTATCATACAAGCAATTGCACCGAGCTTAACAACTGCAAGCGCAATAATAATGGTTTCAGGCCTATTATCGAGCATGATTGCCACTTTATCATTATGGTTAATCCCGTACTCATGTAAATAATTTGCATATTGATTTGCTTGATTGTTCAGATCTTCGTAGCTATAACGTTGGTCTTTGAACTGAATTGCAATCAAACCAGAGTTTTTAATAGCCTGCTCTTCAAGTAGTAAACCAATAGACATATAACGTTCTGGCTTTGCTTTTTGTAAGTGCCACAAGCCTTTTAAAATAGGCTTAGGTGTTTTTAATATATTGATTGTGCTTTTGAATAATTGCTTCCTGGATATAACAGTCATAAGTTAATTCATTCTATTGAGTAAAGGGAGTATGACACCTGATAAATGAGTCACGCATTGTTCTGAATCCATTAAACTAAATGTATTGTTTTGCTGTGATAATGCGACGTTCAAACAAACTTGAGTAGGTAAATAAATAGCATTTTTAAATTGAACATTAATACTAATATGTTGAATATCAATAAGTACTTCTAATTGTGCGAGTACGCGTGCTTTGGCTAACATGCCGTGCATCATCGTGGTTCTAAACCCCATTAATTTTGCTGGGATATGATGTAAGTGGATAGGATTTGCATCTTTTGAAATATAAGCATATTTAAGCGCATCCAAAGCTGTAAATTGTAATGATGAAATTGCCTTTATCTCTTGTTTATTCAATGCAGAATGGTACGAGTCTGTGGTTTTAGACTGTCGAAAATGTATGTCTGGTCGTTTTTGTTTTAATGATTGTAAGAAGGTCGAACTGCACTCCCATACTAATTTACCATTCTCAAAAATATCAATATGGGTCTCAATGAAACGACCCTTGTTAGAGGTATGGTCATGACCAACATGACACAAAATGGTAAGTGTTGTATTTTGCTTAATAGGAATATGTTGAGTTATACGGTTTGAATAATGAATGAGCCCCAATATTGAGACTGGAAACGCTTTAGATGTCATTAACTTCATTAATAAAGGAAAGGCAACCACGAAAGGGTATGTAGCAGGTAGATAACCAGTATGCTTAAAGCCACAGCAGTTAATATATTGCTGAAAATTGTTTAAATCTATCGACAGACCACTAACACAGTATTGCTGTGTAAAAGGCTTTTTTGACGATGATTTAGTTATTGCTTTCACAATTGTATTGAGTACAGCTTTCGTGTACGAAACAGTAATTGAAGGTTGTTTTTTAAAGTGTGTAATTGATTTTGTCGTCATGATAAATAAATTGCGCAATGATATGTTGCAATTATGTTAAGCTCTTTGTGTGATGGTTGAATTGGCGAGTGTGTAATTGGTTAATGGCAGCTCGGTCAAATACCTGACTTAAATTGTGTTACTCAATCCTTTGATAGTGGTAGAGTTAGTGGATCAAACAAAGATTTAAAGTTAATAAGTGGAATAATTATGCAAGATGCGGGCGTATTATTACGTATTGCTTATGCGGCAATGAAAGAGTTAGATATCGATGTACTCGAAGTACTCTCTCGTTGCAACATTAGTGAAGACGTGCTGAATGATAAGGATTTACGTACACCTAATCAGGCACAAACACATTTTTGGCAGGTCCTTGAGGACATAAGTAAAGATCCAAATATTGGCATTTCACTTGGTGAACGCATGCCTGTTTTTACTGGTCAAGTTTTGCAGTATCTTTTTTTGAGTAGTCCTACGTTTGGTACAGGTTGGGAGCGAGCCGCAAAATACTTTAGGTTGATTAGTGACGCGGCAAGAGCTTCTATTCATATTGAAGATGATCTCGCGAGGCTATCTGTTAATTTAGACGGGATGACTGAAGATGCTAATCGGCACTTGAATGACTGCTTAGTGATTGGTGCATTTAAATTTTGCTTGCATGTTACTGAAGGTGACTTTAAAGCCAATAAAATAGCCTTTGCTCATCAACAGCCCGAAGATTTAACGGCATATTCTAACGTCTTTCCTTGCCCTCTTGAGTTTTCCGCGGCAGATAACTTTATTTATTTTGATGCTGATTTGCTAGATCGACCTTCAACACATGCTGAGCCCGAGTTGTTTGCATTGCACGAGCAGCTCGCTAGCAGAAAAGTTGCAAAGTTAGAACTTAAAGATATCGTGGATAAGGTGCGTGGCGTTATTGCGCAGCAACTTGAATCGGGTGTTGTGACATTAGAAAGTATTGCAACTGAGCTTGATATGAAGCCGCGCATGTTACGGGCTAAGCTGGCTGAGATAGATTATAATTTTAATCAAATACTAGCCGATTTCCGTTGTGAGCTGTCTAAAAAACTGTTGGCGAATACGAATGAATCAATTGATCAGATTGTATATCTAACTGGATTTTCAGAGCCAAGTACTTTTTATCGTGCATTTAAACGTTGGGTACAAATGACCCCAATTGAATATCGCCGAAGTAAGCGGGTTGATGATTAATAAATCTAGAAGAATTTAACCTAGAAAGAAATAGCTGCTATCCATCAAGGTCGCAGCTATTTCAGCGTTACGTATCCCTAAGCGCCAATTAATGATTGTCCGCAAATTCGAATTGTATTTCCTGTCACACCTGCTGCTTGTGGTTGCGCAAAAAATGCAATCGCTTCGGCTACATCAATTGGTTTACCTCCCTGTTTTAATGAATTCATTCGGCGACCAGCTTCACGGACGGTAAAGGGGATCGCGGCAGTCATTTTTGTTTCGATAAAACCAGGGGCAACGGCATTAATGGTTATATTCTTTTCAGCAAGTGGTTTTTGCATCGCATTGACATAACCAATAACGGCAGCCTTAGAGGTTGCATAATTTGTTTGACCAAAGTTTCCAGCAATGCCACTCATCGAAGATACGCAAATAATTCGACCATATTGATTCAATAGATTGTCACTTAGTAATCGCTCATTAATTCTTTCCATGGCCGACAAATTAATATCCATAAGTACGTCCCAGTGATAATTAGTCATACGTGCGAGGGTTTTATCTTTTGTAACCCCTGCATTATGTACAATGATATCAAGTGATACCTCACGTACAAATTCGGCAATGATAGTAGGCGCATCATCAGACGTGATGTCAGCTACGATAGTACTGCCTTTTAAGCGATGTGCGATTTTGTCAAGATCCATTTTCAGTGCTGGTATATCTAAACAAATTACATGAGCGCCATCGCGAGCGAGAGTTTCAGCAATAGCAGCTCCAATACCACGAGATGCACCAGTAACAAGCGCAGTTTTTCCTTGTAAAGGTTTAGCGAGGTTAACTGTGCCGTGTATTGCTCCTGGTTTTACATTAAGCACTTGTGCTGATATATAGGCTGATTTCGTAGAGGTAAGGAAACGGAGTGGGGCGTTAAGCAATGATTCACTGCCTGCCTGTGCATACATAAGTTGGCATGTGCTGCCATTTTTACCTATTTCCTTGGCTAAGCTACGACAAAAACCTTCTAAGGATCGTTGTACAGTAGCGTAACTCACATCCTCAAGGTGCTCACTCGGACGACCTAAAACGATGACTCTGCTACATTTTGATAGTTGTTTTATTACAGGCTGGAAAAATCGGTGTAACGCGCTTAATTGTTTACTTGTTTTAATACCTGATGCATCAAAGACAATGCAGTTAAATTTATCTGATTTACTCATTGTATTTAAGCTAATTGGGGTCGCACTGAGTAGGGTATTATTAAATTGCTCATTAAGGTTGGCTAACTCTAGCGTGCTATTTGGATAAGAGATAGCAAGTTCTGCATCGTTAAATGTGTCAATGATGGGTTTTATCAGATCACTATTCGTGGCAGCCCCAATAAGTAAACGACCAGAAATAAGATCTGAACCGTGAGAGAAGCGCGTTAATGTAACAGGTTGTGGAAGATTAAGCATTTTGAATAAAGCTGATGTCCACTTACCATTGGCGATCTTTGCATACGTATCCGTCATTATTTAATCCTTGTTAGAGTGAACTGCCTTAATATTGAAACCGAGCATGTACTAAAAATTCAGTTATTACTATGACTTATCTGCCAGAGGTCGTTTATAAATAGACCAGTTCATTGCATCGTAAATTGGTATAGTATAACTAAATAATATTCAGATTCAGATTTTGTCGCTATAACAGTGGATAAATAATCATCCATCAATGTCTTAGCATATAAATTATCGATAAAACAGTGATGAACTAATAACCAAATTAGAGTTTTTATTTTAAACTTGGATCAACAATGTTACATTAATGTTTCTTAAGTCTAATGTGCTGCGGGCATATATAAGTCATCTTAATTAAAGGAATAAACCATGACAGGTCAAACAGTAAGAAGAGTTGCAATTATCGGCGGTAACCGTATCCCGTTTGCACGTTCAAATACAGCATATTCGAAACTAAGTAACCAAGATATGCTTACGGAAAGTATCCGTGGCTTAGTGGTTAAATATGGCCTACGTGGTGAACAACTTGGTGAAGTTGTTGCGGGTGCGGTAATTAAACACTCTCGTGATTTTAACTTAACACGTGAAGCGGTATTAAGTGCAGGCCTTGCACCTGAAACACCTTGTTATGACATCCAACAAGCATGTGGTACTGGTTTAGCCGCTGCCATTCAAGTAGCAAACAAGATTGCACTGGGTCAAATTGAAGCGGGTATTGCTGGTGGTTCTGATACCACGTCTGATGCACCGATTGCTGTAAGTGAAGGTATGCGCAGTGTTTTACTTGAGTTGAACCGTGCTAAAACGGGTAAACAACGCTTGAGTGCACTTTCTCGTTTACGTCCAAAACATTTCGTGCCACTTACACCTGCGAATAAAGAACCGCGTACAAAAATGGCGATGGGCGATCATTGTCAAGTGACTGCGAAAGAATGGAATATCTCACGCGAAGCACAAGATGAATTAGCATGTGCCAGTCATCAAAAATTAGCGGCTGCATATGAAGAAGGTTTCTTCGATACGTTGGTGTCACCTATGGCTGGACTAACGAAAGATAATGTATTACGTGCTGACACGACAGTTGAAAAACTAGCTAAATTAAAGCCTTGTTTTGATAAAGTAAATGGCACTATGACGGCGGGTAACAGTACTAACCTTACGGACGGTGCATCTGCGGTATTACTTGCAAGTGAAGAGTGGGCAGCTGAACACAACTTACCTGTTCAAGCTTATTTAACATTTGGTGAAACAGCGGCTGTTGACTTTGTTGATAAAAAAGAAGGTCTGTTAATGGCTCCCGCATATGCAGTACCAAAAATGCTTAAGCGTGCAGGTCTAACATTACAAGATTTCGATTTTTATGAGATTCATGAAGCATTTGCAGCGCAAGTACTATCAACGCTAGCTGCGTGGGAAGATGAGAAATTCTGTAAAGAAAAACTTGGTCTTGATGCACCGCTTGGTTCAATCGATTTAACTAAGTTAAACGTGAAAGGCAGTAGTTTAGCTACGGGTCATCCATTTGCTGCAACCGGTGGTCGTGTTATTGCTACGTTAGCGCAGTTGCTTGATCAGAAAGGTTCAGGTCGTGGTTTAATCTCGATCTGTGCTGCTGGTGGTCAAGGTATCACGGCTATTTTAGAAAAATAAAAAATGTTGTAATCCAGCCCTTATTTAATAAGGGCTGGAACTTAGGATGTTATAAAGGATCAATAAGGTTTATCGCATTAACACGTTCACTTATGTCTGGATGCGAACGTAACCAAGTTGGAGAGCTTAAGGGCTCACTTTCTAACTGCATTAATACCTGCTCTAGTGGTTGAACTGAACCATATTCGGATATTAAGGCTTCTGCAGCGAATCTATCTGCTTCAAGTTCAGCCTGCTGAGAATGCTCAAATGATAGTAATAATGTACTGGCACTAGCCAAAGTATCGCCTATCCCGGTCGCATCACCCACGATATAATTTACGAGTACAGATAATATCGATGCTTGAACGAGTTGCTTTAAAAGGTGATTATGATACTGATGTCCTATCTCATGCAATAGTACAGCTTTTAACTCTCGATCATCTTGTACAAGCGCGACGAGTTTATCCGTTAGGATTATTGTGCCATCTGTTAAAGTAAATGCATTGGCCGTATCTGCTAAAGATCGAAATAATAACTTGGGTTCACCGTTATAAATTATAGCTGCTGAATTTATATTATTCAATAAGCCCGTAAGTTCACTTTGTCTTTTGGCTGATAGCTTGGATACCGTGAAGTAGTGCTCGTCTAAATATTCTAGACTATAGTCGGCTAGGTGTTTTTCCACTACAGGGGGGATAGACTGTGCGATCATACCACTGATAGCAGGGATGCCTGAGTTAATTACATACCAAGCCGATAAGCAACTTAGTAATATACTAGCAGTAATAGCAATGCTATTTTTTTCCAGCTTATGCAACCAGGACTGTTTATTCTGTTGACGTAGCCAGATATCAATTTTCGCATTATTATCGGCAGTAAATGTCCAACCGTTAACGAATGTAAAACTACGAGGAATAGCGCCTAAAGCACGAGATATAGTTATGTTACCTATATCTGTTTTTAACTCCGAATCAGCAGTGGTTACAATGTTATCATCAACACTGCTGAGCACACACTCAATACCGCCATCGGAATTAAGTATTAGCTCAGCGGCAATCGTAATGGCTGATGCGGGTGCAACAGCCTTACCTTGAATTATCATATAGCGCTAATGCCTAGATCGAACGCTTGGGATAATTCATCTGCAATAGCACCGGATTCATTTGTAATTTGGTCTGTTGCATTGTTGAGGGAAAGGTCACCGTCAACCTGAGTCACGGATGCGATATAATTTGCATGTCGAATCATTGTAAATGGTCGAGCTAAACCAAGGGTACAAACGATCAGTAATAAGTTTGTTAATAGTAGTAAGCTATAAGACATAACCGTCATTGTCGATTTTGGCTGTAACTGGTTATCAAGTTTAGTCGCAGATAGGATATAGTTACGAACTCGGACATGGAAATAGACTTGAGTAAATATCATACCGACTATCATACCAATGTAAGCAATCATAAAGACTGCCATTTTACTTGAGTCTCCTGTTAAATTACTGATGTCATTTGTACTGACACCAGCGATAATTAGAAATGCTGCAAAGCCCGCAATGATAAGTACTATCAGTAACATAAACTTAGCTAGTACCTTAAATATATAGGTAGTTTGTAACGTCGCAGAGAAAGTTAGATTACCATAACGTGTATTATTAATAATGAACTGATTCATGGCGGCTATAACCCAAGAGAATAACAAGGGTAGGAGAAGTAAGCATGTGGCGGCCATGATAATAATGCCAAAAATTTTCGATGCAGGCATAATATAAGTGAGAGTGATGGCGATGGATATGCCAATTGCTATATAAGCGACTAACGGCTTTACGAGCATAACTTTATATGCACTTTTGTAAGTGCCGATAAAATTAAAACGCACATTTCTAAATTGTGTCATTTTCATATCGAAGCGGAGATTACGCACGACTAAAACTGGATAGATAAGTGCGAATACTAACATGGCAAGTACAGCTAGTTGTGGTGAGAATGCATTTAAAGCTGTCCATATAATAACTGCAATAACAGCAATGATTCGACCAATCAAGATCTGTTTAGGTTGTGCTAGGTAATCAAATCGACTTCCGTTAAGCTCAGTATTACCATAGAAGTATTTGTTGGTACGAACTTTAGCCCATGCTGAGTAGATCCCTAGCGTTATAATACTTAATAGAATATTTACGATCCAAATACCAAAATATTCCTTTCCTTTACCATGAAACTTAAACTGATGCATTTCTATTCCTTTGCAATGATATAAATGAGAATTATTATCATTATAGTAGCATGCTAAGCGTGTACTCAAAAGGGGCTATGTAATATTAAGAGGAAAACTGAGGAACTAATCACGATATTGCTGTATATGGTTGTAAAATATACAAAAACAGCACCGAAGTGCTGTTTAAATAGAGGTTAACGAAAAATCAAACTAGATTAGTCTTCATATGCTTCGTTATGAACACCAGCTGCACGACCCGATGGATCAGCATTGTTTTGGAAGCTTTCATCCCAAGCTAATGCTTCAACCGTTGAACATGCTACAGACTTACCAAATGGTACACATTTAGCTGCTGAGTCACCTGGGAAGTGACCTTCAAAAATGGCACGATAGTAGTAACCTTCTTTAGTATCAGGAGTGTTGATTGGGAATTTAAATGCCGCGCTTGCTAACATTTGATCCGTTACAGCTTCTTCAACGTGAACTTTAAGTTGGTCAATCCAAGAATAACCAACACCATCAGAGAATTGTTCTTTTTGACGCCATACAATTTCTTCTGGTAATAAATCTTCAAATGCTTCACGGATGATGTTCTTCTCAATTCTGTCACCAGTGATCATTTTTAATTCAGGGTTTAGTCGCATTGATGCATCTACAAACTCTTTATCTAAGAATGGTACACGTGCTTCAATTCCCCATGCAGCCATTGATTTGTTCGCTCGTAAGCAATCAAACATATGAAGCTTAGATACTTTACGTACCGTTTCTTCATGGAACTCTTTTGCATTTGGCGCTTTGTGGAAGTACAAGTAACCACCGAATAGCTCATCAGCACCCTCACCAGAAAGGACCATCTTAATGCCCATTGCTTTAATCTTACGTGCCATTAAGTACATAGGTGTTGACGCACGAATAGTTGTTACATCGTATGTTTCAATGTGATAAATAACATCGCGTAATGCATCGATACCTTCTTGTACGGTAAACTCTATCGAATGGTGAATAGTACCTAAGTGGTCAGCAACTTTTTGTGCAGCGGCTAAATCTGGAGAACCGTTTAAACCAACAGAGAAAGAGTGCAGTTGTGGCCACCATGCTTCTGTTTTTCCACCGTCTTCAACACGACGTTTTGCATATTGTTGAGTGATAGCCGAGATTACAGATGAATCTAAGCCACCAGACAGTAACACACCATAAGGTACGTCACACATTAGTTGACGTTTAACAGCGTCTTCTAATCCTTGTTTTACAACTTCTTTATCGCCGCCGTTTTTTGCTACAGCATCAAATTCTTTCCAGTCACGTTGGTAATACGGTGTTACTTTACCGTCTTTACTCCACAAGTAATGACCGGCTGGGAATTCTTCAATCTGTGTACAAATAGGTACTAACGCTTTCATTTCAGATGCAACATAAAAGTTACCGTGCTCATCATAGCCTGTGTATAGCGGAATAATACCGATATGATCTCGACCGATAAGGTAAGCGTCCTCTTCTTCATCATATAAAGCAAAAGCAAAAATACCATTCAGGTCATCTAAAAATTGTGTTCCTTTCTCTTTATATAGAGCAAGGATAACTTCACAATCAGACTCTGTTTGAAATTCAAAATCTACACTTAATGTTTTCTGTAAATCTTTGTGGTTATAAATTTCACCATTAACAGCGAGTACGTGAGTCTTTTCTTCATTGTATAAAGGTTGTGCACCATTATTAACATCAACAATTGCAAGGCGTTCATGAACTAAAATAGCATTATCATTAGTATAGATACCTGACCAATCTGGGCCACGATGACGCAGTAACTTTGATAACTCTAGTGCTTGTTCACGAAGAGGTTTAATGTCTGACTTGATGTCTAGAATTCCGAATATTGAGCACATAACTAATTCCTTCTCATGCTGCGTATGCAGCTAACTTTCTAAATAGTGTGTCTAATTTGCCACATTGTAGATTTAATGCAAACAAAATTGATAAAACATTTACAAAAAACATAATTCAATGTGGAATCGATAATTAAGTGGTGCTTAAAATAACAATTCGATAATGTAAGCGGCGAGGTAATAGACTAATGTAATCTTAATGAATAAAGTAAGCATGATTGAGTCCATTCAACGCAATGTGGTACTAAGTAAATAATTTACATACAATAATAACCTACTTGAGCTAAATTTATCATGATCATTAACTATACCTCAATGGCAATTTGATATAACTGTAAAATATATTTAAAATTAATGGTTTAATGGCGAGTTTAAACTGTAAATTGGTACTTTCTTGTGCCGTCGATTAATTGATATTGATTAATCGTGCGTTAAAACGACTAAAATAGAACAGTAAATATAAAAAATAGTTGGTTTTGGTGACATAACTGAATAAACTAATTAACTTGATATCTCGTAATATTTTTGTAATTTAAACAGGTTTGATAAAATTATATGTCTGATAAATATAAACCGTACGACCTTTCTTTCAAAAAAACATTTTTGCTACCTAAGTTTTGGCCTGTATGGTTCGGCGTCTTTGTATTATACCTACTCGCTTTTGTGCCAGTGAAACCACGTGATAAGTTTGCGCGTTTCATCGCGACGAAATTATTTGATTTAAAAGTGATGAGCAAACGCAAAAAGGTTGCAAAAATTAACCTATCTATGTGTTTTCCTGAAATGGATGAGATAGAGCAAGAGCGAATCATCATGGGTAACTTAGTTACTTTTTGCCAAACGATTTTAAGCTATGCGGAACCAAGCGCGCGAAGTCTGGCATATAACCGTAATCGTATGGTCGTTCATGGTGGTGAAAACCTTTTTCCATTATTAGAAGAAGGTAAGGCTTGTATTTTATTAGTACCACATAGTTTTGCCGTTGATTTTTCAGGTTTGCATGTTGCGTCTTACGGAGCACCATTTTGTACCATGTTTAATGATTCTGGAAACGAACTTTTTGATTGGTTGATGACACGCCAGCGTGCTAAATTTGGAAATACGATTTATCACCGTAAAGCAGGATTAAGTGCACTTGTACATTCTCTGAAGAAAGGTGAGAGTTGCTACTACTTACCTGATGAAGATCATGGCCCTAAACGAAGTGTATTTGCGCCGTTATTTTCGACACAGAAAGCAACTTTACCTGTATTAGGTAAGTTAGCACAAAAAACAGGTGCAACAGTTGTTCCTATGTATGCAGCATACAATGAAACACGAGGTAAATTTGAAACATTTATCCTACCGGCGATGCAAAACTTCCCGTCTGAAAGCCCTGAACAAGATGCGATTATGATGAACAAAGAGATCGAAGCATTGATTGAATGTGGCATTGATCAATACATGTGGACGTTAAGATTATTAAGAACGAGGCCAGACGGTAAAAAAATCTATTAGTTGTCGCCATTTCTCTATTCAAGCGCTATATATTTAACTTAGATATAGCGCTCTCTTTTAGCGTAAAATCCTGCCTGACGAACCATTTTTAAATACTTTTTCAATTATATTTAATGACAATTTGGCTTGTACTTGCTTTGTTTTTAGCCTAATGAGTGAAACAAACTTGATCTAGGTATCTATTCTGTCTTTCTTTATGCTTATCACTCTATGTTTTTAAACTTATACTTGTTACAATTAGTTTCATATGAAAGCGATGTGGTTTCAATAAAAGCTATGTCACTTCAATAAAAATTTTGGTTTATAGTCGCATTCAGAGTAAATCGAACAACATCCTCACCCAGACTATAAAGTTAGAAAAGATTTAAAAGAATATAAAATATCCCATACGGAGCTATAAGAATGAAAAAGACTAAAATTGTTTGTACAATTGGTCCAAAAACTGAATCAGTAGAGAAACTAACAGAGCTTGTTAATGCAGGCATGAATGTTATGCGTTTAAACTTCTCTCACGGTAACTTTGCTGAGCACTCAGGTCGAATTCAAAATATCCGTCAAGTAAGTGAAAACCTTAATAAAAAAATCGCAGTATTATTGGATACGAAAGGTCCGGAAATCCGCACCATTAAATTAGAGAATGGTGAAGATGTAACATTAACAGTCGGTCAATCATTCACATTTACAACAGATATTAGTGTTGTGGGCAATAAAGATTGTGTAGCTGTCACGTATGCAGGCTTTGCTAAAGACTTAAATCCAGGTGCAATCATTCTTGTCGATGATGGCCTGATTGAAATGGAAGTGACTGAAACAACAGATACTGAAGTTAAGTGTAAAGTATTAAACACGGGTGCGCTTGGTGAAAATAAAGGCGTTAACTTACCGAACATCAGTGTTGGTTTACCTGCATTATCTGATAAAGATAAAGCTGACCTTGCGTTTGGTTGTGAACAAGAAGTTGATTTCGTTGCCGCATCGTTTATTCGTAAAGCTGATGACGTAAGAGAAATTCGCGAAGTGTTGTTTAATAATGGTGGCGAAAACATTCAGATTATCTCTAAAATTGAAAACCAAGAAGGTGTTGATAATTTTGATGAGATTCTGGCTGAATCAGACGGTATCATGGTTGCTCGTGGTGATCTTGGTGTTGAGATCCCTGTCGAAGAAGTGATCATGGCTCAGAAGATGATGATCAAGAAGTGTAACAAAGCAGGTAAAGTTGTTATTACAGCAACGCAAATGCTTGATTCAATGATCAGCAACCCTCGTCCAACTCGTGCAGAAGCGGGAGACGTAGCCAATGCTGTTCTTGACGGTACTGATGCGGTAATGTTATCTGGCGAAACTGCGAAAGGTAAATACCCAGTTGAAGCTGTTTCTATCATGGCGAATATTTGTGAGCGTACTGATAACTCTATGTCTTCGGACCTAGGTGCGAATATTGTTGCTAAAAGCATGCGTATTACAGAAGCGGTATGTAAAGGCGCGGTAGAAACAACTGAAAAATTATGTGCACCACTGATTGTTGTTGCTACTCGTGGCGGTAAATCGGCGAAGTCTGTACGTAAGTATTTTCCAAAAGCTAACATTCTTGCGATTACAACGAACGAGAAAACTGCACAACAATTGTGTCTGACTAAAGGCGTCAAATCTTGTATTGTTGAACAGATTGATAGCACTGACGAATTTTACCGCAAAGGTAAAGAGCTAGCGCTTGCAAGTGGGCTAGCTAAAGAAGGTGATATTATTGTTATGGTCTCAGGTGCGCTTGTACCATCAGGTACAACAAACACTGCATCAGTTCACCAACTTTAAGTTGTTAAATTGATATTCTAGAAAAGAGAGCGTATGCTCTCTTTTTTTATATCTGCATTTAATATACAGTTAGTAAAAAGTTAATTGGGGATTAATCAAAGAGATGGGTAGCACTAAACATAATATTGGCTTAGTACTTTCTGGTGGTGGGGCGAAGGGTATTGCTCACCTTGGTGTATTAAAATATCTGTTAGAGCAGGGAGTAAGACCGAGTTTAATTGCGGGAACGAGTGCCGGTTCTATGGTTGGTGCGCTTTACTGTTCTGGATTAGAGATCGATGAAATACTGCAATTTTTTATAGATGTGAAACCATTTTCTTGGAAATTTACTCGAGCGGCAGCGGGTTTTATTGATCCTGCGAAATTGTATCCTGAGTTTTTAAAGTATATTCAAGAAGATAGCTTTACACATCTTGAGCCTGAATTACGTATCGTTGCTACTAATATGTTACTTGGAAAAGAACATATTTTTAAAGATGGCTCTGTCATTAACGCTTTGTTGGCATCGGCAAGTTATCCTTTAGTATTCTCACCTATGCTTATTGACGGACAGGTTTACTCTGACGGTGGCATCGTTAATCACTTTCCGCTGAGTGTTATCGAAAATGATTGTGATAAAATAATTGGCGTATATGTTTCGCCAATACGTCAAGTTGAAGCTGCAGAATTGTCGAGTATCAAAGACGTTGTATTACGCGCATTTACGTTACAGGGAAGTGGTGCTGAATTAGAGAAACTATCACAATGTGATGTGCAGATTTATCCCGAAGCATTAGTCAATTACAATACATTTACAACTGACGAAAAATCATTACGAGAAATTTTTCAGATTGGCTACGAAGCAGCAAAAGAGCAATATGATAGTATTATTGAATTAAAGGAAAGTTTAGCCAGCAGTAGCTCGAAAAAGAATCCCTTTACAAGGTGGTTTGGTCATTAATACTGTTAGTAACTCTTGTGTTATACTGATCAACAATTAATCTTAAATAATTTATCACGGTAAACATGACTCAAATAAATAACCCGCTTCACGGGATGACACTCGAAAAAGTAATTAACAGCCTTGTTGATAAATATGGTTGGGATGGCCTTGGTTACTACGTTAACATTCGCTGTTTTACTCATGATCCAAGTGTTAAGTCTAGTCTTAAGTTTTTACGAAAAACACCTTGGGCGCGTGATAAAGTTGAAGCGTTATACGTAAAAATGGTCACTGAAGGCTAAATTTTATAACGACATACTAGTCCTTGCTAATTATTGATTAAGCATTATTAACGATGATGAATAAGGACCTGTGAAGTGAAAGACAGCATTAAATTTTATTATTGATCTTATTTTAAGTGTTACCACCTCCAATACATGACACTGTGTCCAATGTTGCGCTGTCATTTCTCAAATTTATCTATATGCTATGTATTTTAATACGTGACCAAATAGGTTAATTTCAGTAATGACGAAGATATACCATCATCCAGTACAAATTTATTATGAAGATACCGACCATTCAGGTGTTGTTTACCATCCTAATTTTTTGAAGTATTTTGAACGTGCACGTGAGCATGTTATCAATAGTGATTTATTGGCGACATTGTGGAACGAACGCGGCTTAGGTTTTGCGGTTTATAAAGCTAATTTAACATTTCAGGATGGCGTCGAGTTTGCTGAAGTTTGTGATATTCGAACTTCTTTTACACTCGATGGTAAATACAAAACGATCTGGCGTCAGGAAGTGTGGCGCCCTAATGCAAGTAAGCCTGCTGTTATTGGTGATATTGAGATGGTGTGCTTAGATAAAGAAAAACGTTTGCAGCCTGTCCCTGATGATGTATTAGCAGCCATGGTAAATGCATAATACCTGATTTAAAGTATCTTCATTTCGTAAAATTCACATAGGTATTCGAGGCCTACTTTATATCTATGTGACCACTTATCACTATTTTACCATTGCTAATTACATCCACTCACTACTTATTCCAGTGTTAAATATCGCCCATAAGCACCTTTAGATAAAGAGTTTTTACTCTATAAATTGTTAATTCTGACGTAATCACAGCTGTTATGTAATTTAATGTAATTATCTATTTATTTATTATTAAATTAAAGCGCACATATGTACGCTAAAATGAGATGTAACACAGGTTTGAGATTAATTATTTGTGATGAGATTATATTTTATAAGGATCAAATTTAGCTTAAACATGACAAATTTCGTGAATATGTAGTGAAGTTATGACCAATATGCTCCAATTGTTGAATTTAAATAATATCTAATTTGTTATTTTTAGTCACTTCCTGGTCTGATGAGTTTGCAAGTTTGACCAGTTGGGTATGTTTGTAGTGATTTTTAAAGCTGTGTATATTATTGCCAATATATATTAAAGGTATTTTGACCTCGAACTCTTAAATTCAAGGCTGAAGTACTGGGATACAATTTAAACAATTAATTCTACCGGATTTATTTTATGTGAAATGAAATGACGGTAGATTTTTTTTGCTCTTTAAGAGTACGGTTGTACGCTCAGGTTGTTGACTTAGTGTTCAAGTGGACATTTTAATGAGCATTGTTTTTAGTGCAAAAAGATCCTTCAGGAGCAATAACACAATGGCTAAAAAGAACACCACATCGGTTAAGCATGGCAAGGATGTGTTAAGTAGTGATGAGCAACAGTTAAATTCTCGTTTACAAGAATGCCCAATTGCTATCATAGGTATGGCATCAGTTTTTGCTGATGCCAAAAATCTTGATCAATTCTGGGATAATATCGTCGATTCCGTTGATGCGATTATTGATGTGCCTAGCGACCGTTGGAACATTGACGACCATTATTCGGCAGATAAAAAAGCCGCAGACAAAACATACTGTAAACGCGGTGGTTTCATTCCTGAACTCGATTTTGATCCGATGGAGTTTGGCTTGCCGCCAAATATCTTAGAGTTAACTGATATAGCTCAACTGCTGTCGCTAATAGTTGCACGCGATGTATTAAGTGATGCTGGCATTGGTAGTGATTATGATCATGATAAAATTGGTATTACGCTAGGTGTTGGTGGTGGTCAGAAACAAATTTCGCCGCTAACCTCTCGCCTGCAAGGTCCTGTGTTAGAAAAAGTATTAAAAGCGTCGGGTATTGATGATGATGATCGCGCAATGATCATCGATAAATTTAAAAAAGCCTACATAGGTTGGGAAGAAAATTCATTCCCCGGTATGTTAGGTAACGTTATTGCTGGTCGAATTGCTAATCGCTTCGATTTTGGTGGTACAAATTGCGTGGTTGATGCGGCGTGTGCCGGCTCCCTTGCTGCAATTAAAATGGCGATCTCAGATTTACTAGAATATCGTTCAGAAGTAATGATCTCGGGTGGTGTATGCTGTGATAACTCACCATTCATGTATATGTCATTCTCAAAAACCCCTGCGTTTACCACCAATGATGATATCCGTCCGTTTGATGACGATTCAAAAGGTATGCTGGTGGGTGAAGGTATTGGCATGTTGGCGTTTAAACGCCTGGAAGATGCTGAACGTGATGGCGATAGAATCTATTCTGTATTGAAAGGCATCGGCACGTCTTCCGATGGTCGTTTCAAATCTATTTACGCACCACGTCCAGATGGTCAAGCTAAAGCGCTTAAACGAGCATATGAAGATGCTGGTTTTGCACCTGAAACATGTGGTCTTATTGAGGGGCACGGTACGGGGACGAAAGCTGGCGATGCGGCCGAGTTTGGTGGTTTAACTAAACACTTTGGTGCTGCGAGTGATAAGAAACAGCATATTGCATTAGGTTCGGTTAAATCACAAATTGGCCATACTAAATCTGCGGCTGGTTCTGCAGGTATGATCAAAGCAGCATTAGCACTACATCATAAAATTTTACCAGCGACTATTCATATCGATAAACCAAGTGAAGCCTTGGATATCAAAAATAGCCCTTTGTATTTAAACAGTGAGACTCGTCCTTGGATGCCACGTGAAGATGGTATTCCACGCCGTGCGGGTATTAGCTCATTTGGTTTTGGTGGCACTAACTTCCATATTATTTTAGAAGAATATCGTCCGAGTCATGATAGTGCTTATCGATTAAACTCAGTCTCGCAAACAGTACTTATTTCTGCGAAGAATCAGCAAAGTATCATCGTAGAATTGAATAACTGGCGTACTAAGTTGGCAGTAGAAACTGACCTTCAGGCGTTTGCATTTAATGACTTAGAGACTACCTGGCCATTGAATACGCCATCAGCAGATAAAGCGCGTTTAGGTTTTGTTGCTCGTAACGCCAACGAAGCCATTGTTATGATCGATACGGCGTTGAAACAATTCAGCGCGAATGCAGATAAAGCAACTTGGTCTGTACCAACAGGGGTTTATTATCGCCAAGCGGGTATTGATGCTGACGGTAAAGTTGTCGCGTTATTCTCCGGACAAGGTTCGCAATATGTGAACATGGGTCGTGAGTTAGCTTGTAACTTTCCAAGCATGATGCACAGTGCGACGACAATGGATAAAGAATTCAGTAATGCTGGTTTAGGTCAGTTGTCTGCGATCACTTATCCGATTCCTGTGTACACTGACGCTGAACGTCTGTTACAAGAAGAGCAATTACGTTTAACTCAACATGCACAACCTGCGATTGGTTGCCTGAGTGTGGGTCTGTTTAAAACTTTCAAACAAGCAGGTTTTAAAGCTGATTTTACAGCCGGTCACAGTTTTGGTGAATTAACGGCGTTATGGGCTGCTGACGTATTGAGCGATAGTGATTACATGATGTTGGCGCGTAGCCGTGGTCAAGCAATGGCAGCGCCAGAACAACAAGATTTTGATGCTGGCAAGATGGCTGCTGTTGTGGGCGACCCACAGCAAGTAGCGGTAATCATCGGCGCGATTGATGACGTGTCTATTGCTAACTACAATTCTAATAATCAAGTAGTTATTGCGGGAGCGAGTGAGCAGGTTGCTGTTGCTATTACAGCACTGAGTCATGCCGGTTTTAAGGTTGTTCCGCTACCAGTATCTGCTGCGTTTCATACTCCATTAGTTGGTCACGCTCAAAAGCCATTTTCCAAAGCGGTTGATAGCACTAAGTTTAAAGCGCCGACAATTCCGGTATTTGCTAACGGCACAGGTTTAGTTCATTCAAGTAAACCAAACGAAATTAAAAAAAACTTGAAAAAACATATGTTGGAACCTGTCCATTTCAATCAAGAAATTGACAATATATATGCAGACGGTGGCCGTATATTTATCGAGTTTGGACCGAAGAATGTATTAACCAAATTGGTTGAGAATATTCTTAATGATAAATCTGATGCTGTGGCTATCGCAGTAAATGCTAATCCAAAACAACCTGCTGATGTGCAAATGCGTCAGGCAGCCTTGCAAATGGCTGTGCTTGGTGTTTCGTTAGAAAATCTTGACCCGTACGACGCGGTTAAGCGCCCATTAGCTGCGCCGAAAGCGTCGCCTATGTTGATGAAACTGTCTGCTGCCTCGTATGTGAGTCCGAAAACCAAAAAAGCGTTTGCAGATGCCTTAACCGATGGTTGGACAGTGAAACAAGCAAAAGCTGCTCCAGTTGCCGTTCCACAGCCTCAAGTTATTGAAAAAATTGTTGAAGTCGAGAAAATAGTAGAAAAAATCGTTGAAGTAGAGAAGATTGTTTACGTTAATGCCGATGGTTCATATGTAACGCCAAATAATAACAATAGCACTAATAGTGCTGTTGCTAACAATGCCATTAGCAATAGTGATGCCGACCTTGTTGCCTCTATCGAGCGCAGTGTTGGTCAGTTTGTTGAACACCAGCAGCAATTATTAAATGTGCATGAGCAGTTTATGCAGGGACCACAGGACTATGCTAAAACAGTTCAATCGGTACTTGCAGCGCAAACGAATAATGAATTACCAGAAAGTTTAGATCGTACGTTGTCTATGTATAACGAGTTCCAATCTGAAACCCTGCGCGTACATGCAACTTATTTAAATAATCAGACGAGTAATATGACTTCAATGCTGACGGGCTCTGAAGATCACGAGATTACTTCGTCAACAACGCCTGTATTGGACACAACACAGCAGTCTGTACAAACTGCATCGCTAGTAATACCGGTTGTGGTTAATGATAAGGTGGAAAGTCCTGTTGTAAATACTGTTACTCATGTTGCTAGTAATGCAGCTGTTGCAGTTCAAACTGTGGCTGTAGCGCCTGTTCCTGTTAGTTCTCCGGTTGTTGCCGCTATATCTGCACCTTCATTGGTTGCTGTTGTGGCTGAACAGGAAGTTAGTCCTGCTGTTGCAACTGTGACTGAATCAGTTGTTATACCTGAGGTTGCTCAAGTTAGCATTGATGTAGCAACGATCAATAAAGTGATGTTAGAAGTTGTGGCTGATAAAACCGGTTATCCAACAGATATGCTTGAGCTGAGCATGGACATGGAAGCTGACTTAGGTATCGACTCTATCAAACGTGTTGAAATATTGGGTGCTGTGCAGGAACTGCTCCCAAATCTTCCAGAGCTTAACCCTGAAGATCTCGCTGAATTGCGCACGCTTGGTGAAATTGTTGATTACATGAATGCTAAAGCTCAAGCGATAGTATCAACAACAGTACCAACAATCAGCGCATCAGCTACACCAGCAGTAGCTGGCATTGATTTAGCCCACATCCAAAATGTAATGCTGGAAGTTGTTGCTGATAAAACCGGTTATCCGACAGGCATGCTTGAACTGAGTATGGATATGGAGGCAGACTTAGGTATTGATTCAATCAAACGTGTCGAAATCTTAGGTGCCGTACAGGAGATTATTACTGATTTACCTGAGCTAAACCCAGAAGACCTAGCAGAACTACGTACTCTAGGTGAAATTGTTACTTATATGCAAAGCAAGGCTCCTGTAGCAGAAAGTGTACCTGCGGTAACGACAGAATCTACAGACGCTGTCGTAACAAGTGCTACACCAACTATCGACTTAAATCATATCCAAACGGTAATGATGGAAGTGGTTGCAGACAAGACGGGTTATCCAACAGACATGCTTGAACTAAGCATGGATATGGAAGCTGACTTAGGTATTGATTCAATCAAACGTGTAGAAATCTTAGGTGCAGTACAGGAAATCATCACCGATTTACCTGAGCTAAACCCAGAAGACCTAGCAGAACTACGTACTCTAGGTGAAATTGTTAGCTATATGCAGAGTAAAGTGGAATCTCCGGTTGTAGCTGACGTTGTTAATACTGTAGTGACTACCGTGATTGATTTAGACCGTATTCAAAATGTAATGATGGACGTTGTTGCGGATAAGACAGGTTACCCAGCCAGTATGCTAGAGCTAGCAATGGATATGGAAGCGGATTTAGGTATTGATTCAATCAAACGTGTCGAAATCTTAGGTGCCGTACAGGAGATCATTACTGATTTACCTGAGTTAAATCCAGAAGATTTAGCCGAATTGCGAACACTAGAAGAAATCGTTACTTACATGCAAAGTAAGGTTACTGGCAGTGTTGCAACTAATGCTTACTCTACTTCTGAACAAAGTTCTGTTTCAGATGTATTTATGCATGACAGTGTTGCAACAATCTCTGCAGTAGAACAGAAAATAGCATTTCAACCAGCCCCGAGTGCCACAGTTGCTATTACGAGACTTAGTTCTATCACTAAAATCAGTCAAGATAGTCAAGGTGCTAATGCCTTAATTGTGGCGGATGGTAGTGATAGTGCAGTGCTATTAGCGGATAAGTTAATTCAGTCTGGCTGGAATGTCACTGCATTACAACCGAGTTGGATCACAATGAATCGTACTAAAACGTTTGCTAAGTCAGTAAATGTTGTTGTGCTAAACGCTGTTGATGAAATTGAAATTAACAATATCATTACTACTAATGCTCGACTTGATGCGGTTATCTACCTGCATGCAAGCACCGAGATAAACCATATTGAATACCCGCAAGCATCTAAGCAAGGCTTAATGTTAGCGTTCTTATTAGCTAAATTGAGCAAAGTGACTCAAGCAGCTAAAGTACGTGGCGCTTTCATGGTTGTTACTCAACAAGGTGGTTCATTAGGAGTTAGCGATAGTGATAAGCCTGAGTTAGTAAATAGTGACTTAGTACAAAGTGGCTTAAACGGTTTAGTTAAAACACTATCACACGAATGGGATAACGTATTCTGTCGTGCAGTCGATATGACAACATTATTAACTGCAGAACAAGTAGCTAGTTTTGTTAGCGATGAATTACTCGATGCTGACACTACATTAACTGAAGTCGGTTACCAGCCCGCAGATAAAAATGGCGTTGAACGTGTCACTTTAGCAGGCGTAGTTACTGACAGTTATGCACTCACTGCAGGTAATAACATTGATGCTAACTCAGTATTCTTGGTTAGTGGTGGTGCTAAAGGTGTTACTGCACATTGTGTTGTTCGTATTGCTAAAGAATATCAAGCTAAGTTCATCTTATTAGGACGTTCGAAGTTCTCAACAGACGAGCCGAATTGGGCACAGGGCATTAGCGATGAAGTTGCGTTAAAAAAAGCTGCTATGCAGGCTTTAATTGTTGCTGGTGATAAACCAACACCAGTGAAAGTAGTGAAACTGATCAAACCTATCCAAGCTAATCGTGAAATAGCACAAACTTTAGCAGCCATTACCGCTGTCGGTGGTCAAGCTGAGTATGTTTCTGCTGATGTAACCAACGCGGTAAATGTACAGGCAGCAGTGAAACCATCTATCGCTAAATTTGGCGATATCACAGGTATCATTCATGGTGCTGGCGTTTTAGCTGACCAATTCATTGAGCAAAAAACACTGAGTGATTTTGAGTCTGTTTACAGCACCAAAATTGACGGTTTGTTATCACTGCTATCAGTGACTAAGGCAAGTAACATCAAGCAATTGGTATTGTTCTCGTCAGCCGCAGGTTTCTACGGCAACCCAGGGCAGTCTGATTACTCAATTGCCAATGAGATCTTAAATAAAACAGCGTATCGTTTTAAATCATTGCACCCACAAGCACAGGTATTGAGCTTTAACTGGGGTCCTTGGGATGGTGGGATGGTTACGCCAGAGCTGAAGCGTATGTTTGATCAACGTGGTGTGTATATTATTCCGCTTGATGCTGGCGCGCAGTTGTTACTGAGTGAGTTAGCAGCGAATGATAATCGTTGTCCACAAATTCTAGTGGGTAATGATTTATCAAAAGATGTTGAGAATGATGTAAAGAGTAATGCTGTAAAAAAGCCACAAGTTAGTCGTTTATCAGATGCTTTAGTTATTAAAAGCATCAAAGCGACTAACAGTAATTTCCAAGTCAACAACAATTACTTTTTAGCTGATCACATGATCAAAGGCAATCAGGTATTACCTACGGTATGCGCGATTGCTTGGATGAGTGATGTGGCACAAGCAACTTATAGTAAGCGAGACTGCACATTGAAATATGTTGGCTTCGAAGATTATAAATTGTTTAAAGGAGTGGTTTTTGATGGCAACGAGGTGGCTGATTATCAAATTCAATTGTCGCCTATAACAGCTGTTTCGGAACAGGAAAACCTTGTCCGTATTGCTGCAAAAATATTTAGTCTGAAAAGTGATAGTAATCCCATTTTTCATTATGCTGCAACGATATTGTTAGCTCCTCAACCGCTAGAAGCTGTGAAGGTTAATTTACCTTCATTAGTTGCGGATATTGAGGGCTGTGCCGTTAACGAAAGCGTGGCTGGTGAAGCACAAGCCTTATATAGCAATGGCACCTTATTTCATGGTGAAAGTCTGCAGGGTATTAAGCAGATATTACGCTGTGATGAGCAAGGACTGTTATTTGCCTGTCAGGTAAGCGATGTTGCGGCGGCTAAGCAGGGCGGGTTCCCCTTAGCAGCGAACAATATTTTTGCTAATGACTTGGTTTATCAAGCTATGTTGGTATGGGTTCGTAAGCAATTTAACTTAGGTAGTTTACCTTCCGTAACAGCAGCCTGGACTGTATATCGTGAAGTGGCGATTAATGAGTTGTTTTATTTGCAGCTTAACGTTGTTGAGCATGATCTGTTGACATCACGAGGTAGTAAAGCCTGTTGTGATATTCAATTAATTGGTGCTGATATGCAATTAATTGCAGAAGTTAAATCAGCGCAAGTCAGTGTGAGTGACATTTTAAATGACATGTCTTGAGTCTGTACTTGTAAATAAGTAAACATTAGCAGTAGACGTCATGGTCAACATGGCGTCTGCTTTTATTAATCATTTCAATTTTTCAACAATGTTAATAGCTAAAGCAGTTGGCTTAAATTCCTGTGGCCAGTGTTTTTAGCTATTACTATTCGAGATAGGGTATTACAGAGAATATGACGGAATTAGCTGTTATTGGTATGGATGCTAAATTTAGCGGACAAGACAATATTGACCGCGTTGAACGTGCTTTTTATCTAGGTGCAAGTATTTGCACGAACACTCGCGGTATTAATAATGCTGAGGATCAACATAGCGCTGAGAATAAAATGGCGACGACAGTGTTAACGTCTGTAGCATTATTAGCAGAAACTAATCAGTTGGATATGGCTAACATAGCGGTATTACTTATTACTGATGTGAGCAGCTGTGCTGATGACCAGCTTGTACAACAAGTGGCACAACAGTGTGCGAGCTGTGTTGTTATTACTGATCTAGGCCAAGCATTAAAGCAAGCAACCGATTTAGTTAATAACCAAGATTGTACTGTTGCTGTGATTGGTATTAATAACGCGGTTAATGTGCCCAGTACTGATATTAAAGCTAACAGTGATATCGACGCTGCTGAAGAAGCCGTGGCGACAATCAGCTTTGATGAAACGTTTAGTGGTTATAACAATGTGACTGGCTTCGCTAGTTTACTTATCTCTTCAACCGATTTTGCGAATACTCATCAATGTTATATATATGCCAACATTAAAGGTTTCGCTCAGTCGTCTGAAAACACTGAACTCAATGTTGCAAACATTGCTGATACTGCGAGGCTCGCATTACAGCAAGCTCAAGTCACCGCCGAGCGGGTAGGTTTATTAGAAGTAACAGCAGATTCTAAATCGGAATTGGCGTTATCTGAAAGCCAGGGATTAATGTCTGCTTATAATCATACTCACACTTTACATACAGCATTAAGCTGCGCGCGAAGTGTGACCGGTGAAGGCGGATATTTCTCGCAGGTTGCGGGTTTATTAAAAGCAGTTATTAGCTTACATCAGCGTTATATACCAGCTATTAAAGATTGGCAGCAACCTATCCAAACACAAATTTCACAGTGGCAACGTTCGTCATTCTATATGCCTGTTGATGCCAGACCTTGGTTTCCACATACAGATGGCAGTGCACATACAGCTGCTTATAGTTGTATTAGTCACTCCTTACCTTCATCGGCATTAGAGCAGGGCTATTGTCACGTCATTTTACAAGAAAATAAGGTCAGGATTGATGGGCAAGATCATCCAGTTAGCGATGTGCGTGGTAATGGTTTTTTTGCCGCCAGTGACTTAGCTCTGGTTATTATTCAAGGTGATGACGAAGCGCAATTACGCAGTGAATTAGAGCGTATTGCCGGTCAATCAATGACGACCGGTATTAAAAAAATAGCGACGGATTGTTATGTTCGTAGTGATAGCAACAAAGTTTATAGCGCAGTGCTCATTGCTGAGACAGCCGAAGAGTTGAGTAAAGAGATCACGCTTGCGTTCGCTGGCATTAGCAGTGTATTTAATGATGCGAATGTCAGTGAATGGAAAACCCCTAAGGGCAGTTATTTTACTGGGCTGCCAGCTAACCGCGGAACAGACCACTGTACACAAGGTGGTATTGCATTTTTATACCCTGGGATTGGTGCGACTTATGTTGGTTTAGGCCGTGATCTATTTCATTTATTCCCACAAATTTTTCAGCCCGTTGCGGCCTTAGCGGATGACATTGGTTCGAGTCTTAAAGATACCTTACTTAGCCCACGCAGTATCAGTCGACATAATTTCAAACAGCTGAAACAGCTGGATCTAGATCTACGCGGCAACCTAGCTAATATTGCTGAAGCAGGTGTTGGTTTTGCTTGTGTGTTTACCAAGGTTTTCGAAGAAGTATTTGCGGTTAAAGCAGACTTTGCCACGGGTTATAGCATGGGTGAAGTGAGTATGTATGCAGCATTAGGATGCTGGCAACAACCGGGGCTAATGAGTGCACGTCTTGCACAGTCAAATACCTTTAATCATCAGCTTTGTGGTGAATTAAGAACCCTACGCCAGCATTGGGGGATGGATGATGTTCCAAGCGGTACTTTTGAACAGATATGGGAAACGTATACCATCAAGGCGACTATTGAACAGGTAGAGATTGCAGCTGCAGATGAGGACCGTGTGTACTGCACCATAATCAATACGCCAGATAGTTTATTACTGGCTGGTTATCCAGAAGCTTGCCAGCGGGTGATCAAAAAATTAGGCAAACGGGCGATGGCATTAAATATGGCCAACGCGATCCACAGTGCCCCAGCTTATGCCGAATATGACCATATGGTTGAGTTATATCATATGGATGTCACTGAACGTATTAAAACCAAAATGTATTCAAGCTCATGTTATTTAGCTATTCCACAACGCAGCAAAGCGATCTCACACAGTATTGCTAAATGCTTGTGTGATGTGGTGGATTTTCCG
Organism: Moritella viscosa; assembly: GCF_900120065.1. Lineage (NCBI taxonomy): Bacteria > Pseudomonadati > Pseudomonadota > Gammaproteobacteria > Alteromonadales > Moritellaceae > Moritella > Moritella viscosa. The sequence goes on along the minus strand of NZ_FPLG01000119.1, from coordinate 50,223 downwards.
CGCTTAGTGAATACCTTACATGATAAAGGCGCGCGGGTATTTATTGAGATGGGGCCTGGACGCTCGTTATGCAGCTGGGTAGATAAGATTCTTGCTCATGAGCAAGATGATAGTCGCCATGTATCCGTCCCTGTGAATGCTAAGGGCACCAGTGATGAACTGACTTATATTCGCGCGATTGCTAAATTAGTTAGCCATGGCGTGAATTTGGATTTAGATAGTTTGTTTAACGGGTCAATCCTTGTTAAAGCTGGCCGCCTCGATTGTTAATACATGACGCTTTGCTAGTGCGGGCAGATATTAAAAAATCAACAAAATAAGATAGACAGTCCAGGCGGGGTGTTCTCCGTCAGTTGAAATATGGATTTAAAGAGAGTAATTATGGAAAATATTGCAGTAGTAGGTATTGCTAATTTGTTTCCGGGCTCACAAGCTCCGGATCAATTTTGGCAGCAATTGCTTGAACAACAAGATTGTCGCAGTAAAGCGACAGCCGTTCAGATGGGCGTTGATCCTGCGAAATACACCGCTAACAAAGGTGATACGGATAAATTCTACTGTGTTCACGGTGGTTATATCAGTGATTTTAATTTTGATGCAGCAGGTTATCAACTTGATAGCAGTTATTTAACGGAGTTAGATGATCTAAATAAGTGGGGGCTTTATGTTACTAAACAAGCCCTTGCAGATGCAGGTTACTGGGGCAGTGATGTGCTGGACAATTGCGGGGTTATTTTAGGTAATCTGTCATTCCCAACCAAGTCATCGAATCAGCTGTTTATGCCGTTATATCATCAAGTTGTTGATAATGCATTAAAGTCAGTATTGCATCCAGACTTTCAATTAACACATTATACGGCACCAAAAAAAACACATGCTGATAATGCCTTGGTCGCAGGTTATCCAGCTGCTTTGATCGCCCAAGCTGCTGGTTTAGGTGGTTCACACTTTGCATTAGATGCGGCTTGTGCGTCATCTTGTTATAGCGTTAAATTAGCCTGTGATTACCTGCATACCGGTAAAGCTGACATGATGTTAGCTGGTGCGGTATCAGCAGCAGATCCTATGTTTGTGAATATGGGATTCTCGATTTTCCAAGCTTATCCAGGCAATAACGTTCACGCCCCGTTTGATAAAAATTCACAAGGTTTATTTGCCGGTGAAGGCGCGGGCATGATGGTATTAAAACGCCACAGTGATGCAGTACGTGATGGTGATAATATTTACGCCATTATTAAAGGCGGCGCATTATCGAATGATGGTAAAGGTGAATTTGTATTAAGCCCAAACACCAAGGGCCAGGTATTAGTTTATGAACGCGCTTATGCGGATGCCGGTGTGGATCCCGCGGCTGTTGATTATATCGAGTGCCACGCTACCGGTACCCCGAAAGGTGATAATGTTGAATTACGCTCGATGGAGACCTTCTTTAGTCGAGTTAATAACAAACCGCTGTTGGGGTCGGTTAAATCTAATCTTGGTCATTTGTTAACGGCTGCTGGTATGCCGGGCATGACCAAAGCTATGTTAGCATTGGGTAAAGGCCTTATTCCAGCCACGATTAATCTGAAAGAACCACTGCAGTCTAAAAATGGTTACTTTACTGGCGAACAGATGCCGACGAGTACTGTGTCTTGGCCTACTTCTCACGGGTCAAAAACGACTGGTCTACGAACAGCTGGTGTCAGTGTCTTTGGTTTTGGTGGCAGTAACGCCCATTTGGTATTACAACAACCAACACAGGCGCTTGAATCTAACTTTGGTGTTGCTAAGCCCCGTGAGCCACTGGCTATTATTGGTATGGACAGCCATTTTGGCAGTGCGAGTAACTTAGCGAAGTTCAAAACCTTATTAGATAATAACCAAAACACCTTCCGTGAGTTACCTGAGCAACGCTGGAAAGGGATGGAAAGTAACGCTAACGTCATGCAGTCGTTACAGTTAACCAAAGCGCCTAAAGGTGGCTATGTTGAACAGCTAGATATTGATTTCTTGCGCTTCAAAGTGCCACCAAATGAAAAAGACTGCTTGATCCCACAACAATTAATGATGATGCAAGTTGCTGACAATGCTGCGAAAGATGCAGGACTCGTTGAAAGTAGTAACGTTGCCGTGTTAGTTGCCATGGGGATGGAACTGGAATTACACCAGTATCGTGGTCGTGTTAATTTAACAACACAAATTGAAGACAGTTTATTACAACAAGGTATTAACTTAACGGTTGAGCAATGTGAAGAACTGACTAATATTGCCAAAGATGGTCTCGCCTCTGCCGCGCAGCTAAATCAGTACACCAGTTTTATTGGCAATATCATGGCGTCACGTATTTCGGCGTTATGGGATTTCTCTGGCCCTGCTATTACTGTATCGGCTGAAGAAAACTCGGTATATCGTTGCGTTGAATTAGCTGAAAACCTATTTCAAACCAGTGATGTTGATGCGGTTATTATTGCCGCTGTTGATTTGGCTGGATCAATTGAAAACATTACCTTACGTCAGCACTTTGGTCCGGTAAGTGAATGTGGTCCAGTAAATAAAAAGGGTACAAGTAACAACATTTTTGATGAGCAGAAATGGCTGGTCGGTGAGGGGGCTGCGGCTATTGTCGTCAAGCCTGTATCTCAAGTTGCATCACAACAAGTTTATGCCAGCATTGATGCGGTTAGTTTTGCATCAGGCTGCGATGCTCAAGCCATTGCGAGTGCAGCGGATAAAGCCTTAACGTTAGCAGGTATCAGTGCTGCGGATGTGGTGTGTGTAGAAGCACACGCCAGTGGTTTCAGTGCCGAAAATAGTGCTGAAAAAACCGCATTATCACAATTGTATCCAAACGTTAATATCAGTTCTGTAAAATCTACTATTGGGCATACATTCAATGCGTCAGGTATTGCCAGTATTATTAAAACTGCGTTGATATTGGATCAACAGAATACTTTATCCTCAGATCAAAAAAACAAACATATTGCTATTAACGGCCTCGGTCGTGACAACAGCTGTGCACATCTGATCTTATCTGGTTCAGAACAGGTACATCAAGCTGCACCTGCTCCTGTCGGTAAACGCCGTCCGCAGCTGGTCAAAACCATCAAGCTCGGTGGTCAGTTAATTGCCGACGCAATAGTGAATAGTGCCAGCTCATCTTTAGATGTTATCAAGGCGCAGTTTATTGGTAAAACGTTAGGTGAGGTTAAGCAACCTGTCGTTATGGATAACCTGATACCTCAGCATATTCAACTTCATTCAAAAAGTGAACATAAAGCAGTTAATACCAAAGCTTCTAATATCAACGTTGCGCCAATTAAAGTTCCAACTGCAACGTCGACCATTTCCCAATATCAACATACAGCGCAGCCCGTAACGGCTCAGAGCGTTGTTGGAGTGACAGTGAAAAGTAAATCCAGTACAGAAATTTATCAGCAAGCGTCTACGCATCAGGCATTCTTACAAAACCGCTTAGCTGCACAGAAAAACCTTTCACAACTTATCGAACTGCAAGCGAAAATATCGGTTGGTTCATCAGTGCAAGGTCGACCTGAAGCTTCAGCCTCAGAAGTGGCTACGCCATTAACGGTAGTATCGACTGTTGTTTCAGAGAAGCCAGTAGTCGTTGTTAATCTGACAAGTGTAGAAGCACTGGTACAGGCTGAAGCGACACAAGCTGGTTTCCAGATCAAAGGACCTGTTGGTTACAACTATCCGCCATTGCAGTTGATTGAGCGTTATAACAAACCAGAAAATGTTATTTATGATCAAGCTGATCTGGTTGAGTTCGCTGAAGGTGACATTGGTAAAGTATTTGGTGCAGAGTACAACATCATTGATGGTTATTCACGTCGTGTACGTTTGCCAACCTCGGATTATTTGTTAGTAACACGCGTTACCGAGCTTGATGCTAAGATTAATGAATATAAAAAATCATACATGTGTACGGAATATGATATCCCGGTCGATGCACCGTTCCTTATTGATGGTCAGATCCCTTGGTCAGTAGCGGTGGAGTCAGGTCAGTGTGACTTGATGCTGATTTCCTACATAGGTATCGATTTCCAAGCTAAAGGAGAGCGTGTTTACCGATTACTTGATTGTGAATTAACTTTCCTTGAAGAGATGGCTTTCGGCGGCGATACATTGCGTTACGAGATCCACATTGATTCTTATGCACGTAATGGTGAACAGCTATTATTCTTCTTCCACTATGATTGTTATGTGGGTGATAAGAAAGTACTTATCATGCGTAATGGTTGTGCTGGTTTCTTTACTGATGAGGAACTTTCTGATGGTAAAGGTGTGATTCAAAACGATAAAGATAAAGCTGAATTTTCAAATGCAGTTAAATCATCATTTACACCGTTATTGCAGCATGGCCGTAGTCAATATGACTACAGTGATATGATGAAGTTGGTTAACGGTGATGTGGCTGGTTGTTTTGGTCCGCAATATGATCTTGATGGACGTAATCCATCGTTAAAATTCTCATCAGAGAAGTTCTTGATGATTGAGCGCATTACCAAGATAGATCCAACAGGTGGTCACTGGGGCTTAGGGCTATTAGAAGGCCAAAAAGACTTAGATCCTGAGCATTGGTATTTCCCTTGTCACTTTAAAGGTGATCAAGTGATGGCGGGGTCTTTGATGTCGGAAGGCTGTGGCCAGATGGCGATGTTCTTTATGCTCTCACTAGGCATGCATACCAAGGTTAATAATGCACGTTTCCAACCTCTGCCTGGTGAATCGCAAACGGTACGTTGTCGTGGTCAGGTATTACCGCAGCACAATACGCTGACTTATCGTATGGAAGTGACCGCGATGGGGATGGCACCGTACCCGTATATGAAAGCCAATATTGATATCCTTCTTGATGGCAAAGTTGTTGTTGATTTCAAAAATCTTTGCGTGATGATTACTGAACAAGATGAAAACTCAGATTATCCAGTAACGCTGCCGAGTAATGTGAAGCTGAAAACGCTCACGTCCCCAGCGGTTCCAAATGTTTCAGCACCTGTGGTTGTAACAGCCAACAGTGCGGATCTGGACGAACGTGGTGTTGAACCATTTAAGTTCCCCGAGCGCCCATTAATGCGCGTAGAATCAGATTTGTCAGCACCGAAAACGAAAGGTGTAACGCCGATCAAACATTTCGAAGCACCAGCGGTTGCAGGACACCATAGAGCGCCTAATCAAGCTCCGTTCACGCCTTGGCATATGTTTGAGTTCGCAACCGGAAACATTTCTAATTGTTTTGGTCCTGACTTTGATGTCTATGAAGGTCGTATTCCACCGCGTACGCCTTGTGGTGATCTACAAGTCGTCACTCAGGTCGTTGAAGTGCAGGGTGATCGCCTTGACCTGAAGAATCCGTCAAGTTGTGTGGCTGAATACTATGTACCGGAAGATGCTTGGTACTTCACGAAAAACAGCCATGAAAATTGGATGCCATATTCATTGATTATGGAAATTGCACTACAACCAAATGGCTTCATTTCAGGCTACATGGGCACGACGTTAAAATATCCAGAAAAAGACCTGTTCTTCCGTAACCTTGATGGCAGTGGAGCACTACTGAAACAGATCGATTTACGCGGTAAAACTATCGTTAACAAATCGGTATTGGTTAGTACTGCAATAGCTGGTGGCGCGATTATTCAAAGCTTCACATTTGATATGTCAGTTGATGGCGAGTTGTTTTATACCGGTAAAGCGGTATTTGGTTACTTTAGTGGCGAGTCTCTGACTAACCAGCTGGGGATTGATAACGGTAAAACCACCAATGCTTGGTTTGTTGATAACAATACACCGACAGACAATATTGATGTGTTTGATTTAACTAATCAGTCATTAGCTTTGTATAAAGCACCTGCTGACAAGCCTCATTATAAATTGGCTGGCGGTCAGATGAATTTTATCGACACTGTGTCAGTCGTTGAAGGTGGTGGTAAAGCTGGTGTTGCTTATGTTTATGGCGAACGCACTATTGACGCTGATGATTGGTTCTTCCGTTATCACTTCCATCAAGACCCTGTTATGCCTGGTTCATTAGGTGTCGAAGCCATTATTGAGTTAATACAAACTTATGCACTGAAAAATGATTTAGGCGCGCAGTTTAGTAATCCACGTTTCATTGCAGCAATGACTAAGGTTGATTGGAAGTATCGTGGACAAATTACGCCGCTGAATAAGCAGATGTCACTGGATGTTCATATTACCGAGATCATTACTGAAGCAGGTGAAATACGTATCGTCGGTGATGCTAATCTATCTAAGGATGGTCTGCGCATTTATGAAGTGAAGAATATTGTATTAAGTATTGTTGAGGCGTAGCGTCTGCTCAATGTCGCATTGGTTAAAGACGCTTAGTTGGCTTACTTTAATCAATACGACCGAGGTGCTCCCATTAGAAACACTGTGAACTCATTAGATAATAAACGGAATAGTTCGGCTGTTGAACTCACTATTATTTAAAATATAAATAAAGTGTTAAGCAGCTGCAAAAATAGGAATGAAGTATGTCGAGTTTAGGTTTTAATAATAGCAACACGATCAATTGGGCTTGGAAAGTCGATCCAGCGTCAGTGCATACGCAAGATGTAGAAATTAAGGCCGCCTTGATGGATCTGGCTAAGCCGCTTTACGTGGCGAATAGTGTCGCTAATAATTCGGGTGTTATGGGTATTACTAACCATACTTCAGTATCTGGTGCAATCAGCAACAATGTTGACGTTGATGTACTGGCATTTGCACAAAAACTTACCCCAGAAGACCTAGGCGATGCAGCTTATAAAAAGCAACACGGGGTTAAATATGCCTACCATGGTGGCGCAATGGCGAACGGTATTGCGTCGGTTGAACTTGTTGTCGCATTAGGGAAAGCGGGACTGCTATGCTCTTTCGGTGCCGCAGGTTTAGTTCCTGATGCAGTTGAAGATGCAATCCGTCGTATTCAAGCAGAATTGCCTAATGGCCCATACGCGGTTAACTTGATCCATGCACCAGCGGAAGAAGCACTTGAACGTGGCGCGGTTGAACGTTTTCTAAAGCTTGGGGTTAAAACCGTAGAAGCTTCAGCTTACTTAGCGTTAACTGAGCATATTGTTTGGTACCGTGCTGCTGGCTTATCTAAAAATAGTGATGGCACTATTAATATCGATAACAAGGTTATTGCTAAAGTATCGCGTACAGAAGTTGGCCGTCGCTTTATGGAACCTGCACCGCAAAAATTACTGGATAAGTTATTAGTACAAGGGAAGATTACACCACAACAAGCGGCATTAGCACTGTTAGTGCCAATGGCCGATGATATTACTGCGGAAGCTGATTCAGGTGGTCATACTGACAACAGACCATTTTTAACGCTATTGCCGTCTATTATTGGCCTGCGCGATGAAGTTCAAGCTAAGTATAACTTTTCTCCTGCATTACGCGTAGGTGCTGGTGGTGGTATCGGTACGCCGGAGGCTGCACTCGCTGCATTTAACATGGGCGCAGCTTACATAGTGTTGGGCTCTGTTAATCAGGCTTGTGTCGAAGCTGGTGCATCTGAATATACTCGTAAACTATTATCTACCGTTGAAATGGCCGATGTGACAATGGCACCTGCGGCTGATATGTTTGAAATGGGCGTTAAACTACAAGTATTAAAACGTGGTTCTATGTTCGCTATGCGTGCGAAGAAACTGTATGACTTGTATGTCGCTTATGACTCGATTGAAGATATTCCTGCAGCGGAACGTGAGAAGATTGAAAAACAGATTTTCCGTTCAAACCTTGACGAGATTTGGGCTGGTACTATTGCTTTCTTTACTGAACGAGATCCTGAAATGTTAGCGCGTGCGATGAGCAGCCCTAAGCGTAAAATGGCACTCATCTTCCGTTGGTACCTTGGTTTGTCTTCACGCTGGTCAAATACAGGTGAGAAGGGCCGTGAAATGGATTACCAGATCTGGGCTGGTCCAAGTCTAGGTGCATTTAACAGTTGGGTGAAAGGATCTTATCTTGAAGATTATACCCGTCGAGGTGCTGTTGACGTAGCTTTACACATGCTAAAAGGCGCCGCGTATTTACAACGTGTAAACCAGTTGAAGTTGCAGGGTGTGAGCTTAAGTACTGAATTGGGGAGCTACCGAACTAGCGACTAATATTAGTTACTGAAATTAAAATATAAAAAGCTTCTTGGGAGACTGATGATCCCCTGTTATAGCTGCTTAAGCGCAGGTGACGGGGGAACAATAAGCTAAGATGATAATTAAAGTTGTAGATTTACCAGCCGCTAAGGTCGAACTTTTTATTAGATGTTTCTGACGCTACGTATGGTTAGCCTCAGAATTATACATTATTCATTCTAAGTAAATAATGTATTTGATTTTATGCGTATTATGATTATCTCATGTATATGTTATAAAAGTTTTTCGGCTAATAGCTTTACAGAGAATTTTATGAACAAAATATTAAAAAGCATTGTTATTTCATTACCCTTACTATTTATTTCAAATGCGTATTCAGCTGAACTGAAGCCGGAAGTTATAGTTTCGGAACAATTATCGGATACTACTTCGCAGTTAGAAATAAAAGCAGCAATGACGTATGCTAAATTTTGGAATACAGGTAAGGAATCCTATGCCCGTGAAGCATTAGCAAAAGACTTTATTGATATGACACCACCCGAGGGGCGAATTCCTGGTGTTGAAGGAGTACTAAAAGCATCGAAAGACTTTCGCAGTGTTGTCCCTAATCTTTCGGTTGATGTCGAGCACCTTTTAGTTGCCGGTGACTATGTGACAGTTCGTTACCGTTTCAAAGGTAACTTTACTGGAACAATGGGGAATATAAAAGGAAGTGGACAACAAATCAATTTTAATGCTGTTGACGTATATCAAATAAAGAATGGCCAAATTTATAAAAACTGGCATTTAGAAGACTATGCAACGTTTAATCAACAGGTTGAAAGTGCTATTTAGACAGAGGTATCTCATTATATTTCAGGTGGTTAGCTAGAGTTTTGGAGTCTATCGCCAGTTGATTCGTTGCCAGCATCTGCAATTGATATAATTACGTCTGCGTTACTGTACCGTGCTACTGATTTATTTTTCGCAGATTCTACTCCCTGTTTAACTAAAACTGTGATTTGATCAACTATTTGGGGCGTAGTTTTGCAGGATGATGTCTGACCAATGGTTCCGTTTTATTATTATATTAATTAATGGAATAACTTAGGTTTGAAGATGAAATTAAATAAAATAAGTCTTGTACTCATGCTTGTAAGCCCAAGCTTGTTTGCTTCACCCAATCTAACCATCTCAACCAGCACTACTAGTCGAGATTTCTTGCTCACTAGTGAGTCTCCGCTGGTGGTTCCACTTACCAAAGCAAGCTATACCTTAAATGTTACTGGAATTGAAGGAAGCTGCATTAAGCCAAAAGAACAAAAGGTAAGGTTTAGTCAACCACTGGCTTTAAATTGCGATTCACCGACTGAATTGCCTATTAAAATCAGGTTTAATGGTGATTATGCATTCATATTTGATGCTGAAAATAAAACACTGTTAATAAAACGTCAGCCCAAAAAATCCACTGACAAAGCATTCAAACGTCCTTTACCACAAGTGCAATGTGACGTCTATAAAGGTGGAGAGGTTACTATTAACCTTGCCGATACCTATAAAGATGGCACTCAATTAAAAGATAAACTAAGCGGGCAAGTTGTCACTGTTATTCAACAGCAAGTAACCATTACGCCTGCAATTAATAGTGGGGGATTAATATTATTAGAGCCACTAAAAGGTCAACTCAAAGAAGCTAAATTTAACTGGCGCAACGCAAATATTTATTTTGTTATGATTGATCGTTTTAATAATCAAGATACAAGCAATGATAATAGTTATGGTCGCCGTAAAGATGGAAAAGATGAGGTTGGAACCTTTCATGGTGGCGATTTAAAAGGGGTTATTGAGAAGCTTGATTATATTAATAGCTTAGGAACAAGTGCTATTTGGCTTTCACCTATTGTAGAACAAGTACGGGGATTTGTCGGTGGTGGTAACGCTGGCTCGTTTCCATTTTATAGTTATCACGGCTATTGGGCTCGTGATTTTACTAAAATAGATGCGAATTTTGGTAATGAAAATGATCTCAAGCGTTTGGTTGAAGAAGCGCATAAGCGGGGCATTAAAGTGTTACTCGATGTCGTCATAAACCACCCCGGATATGCCACTTTAACAGATTTACAGTGTGATCAAATTCCTGTCGTAATTCCCTCTCAAAGCTGGCCTGCGCAATGGAGCGATTGGCAACCTATTGCGGGGCGAAATTGGCATAGTTTTAATGACAATATTGATTATGATAATGCTGCATGGAGTCAGTGGTGGGGAGGTGATTGGGTCCGTGCTAGTTTACCTAATTATCCAAAACCAGGCTCCAATGACCTTACGCTTTCACTTGCAGGGTTGCCTGACTTTGTCACAGAATCCACCAAGTCTGTTACTCCTCCACAATGGCTATTAAATAACCCCGGAACACGAGTCATTAGCCGTGATAACTATACTGTAGCGGATTACTTGATAGAGTGGCAAACCGACTGGGTGAAGCGTTTTGGTATTGATGGTTATCGTATAGATACTGTAAAACATGTGTCTGGTGATGTATGGATGCGCTTAAAACAAGCTGCAACCAAAAGTTTAAATGATTGGCGCGAAGCGAATGATGAAACAGGACAACCATTTTGGATGATGGGAGAGGTATGGGGGCATAGCGCTTACCGTGGCCCTTACTATGATGACGGTTTTGACGCTCTGCTCAATTTTGATATGCAGAAAAAAATGGATGAAGGGGCTCTCTGTTTTAGCAAGATGGCCGATACTTACCAACATTACGCAGATACACTCAAAGAAAAACCCGACTTTAATCCTGTGAGTTATATGTCATCTCATGATACAGAGCTTTTCTTTGGACGATTTAAGTCATTTGAAATGCAGCGTAATGCAGCCAGTGCCTTATTGCTAAGCCCTGGTGCTGTTCAAGTTTATTACGGTGATGAAGTGGCAAGAAATATAGGCGCTTATGCAGATGATTTCCATCAAGGAACCCGTTCTGATATGAATTGGTCATTGGATGCTAACCGCCAGCAATTACTTAAACACTGGCAAACACTCGGACAATTTAGACTGGCTCATCCAGCTATTGGTGCCGGGACTCATAAGGAGATTAAGCAACAAAAGGGCTATGCATTTTCTCGTACGTTAGGTGATGATAAGGTTGTTGTTGTATTTGTAGGTAAACAGGGTACAGAGACATTAAAATAATCACACCTTTGTGGTTATGATTACCTCAATGCTGGGAGTTGGCTATGGCTGACTCTTGGTCAAGACTCTAGCGCTAACACATTACCCTGCTTAATATTACATTCAGCATTATTTTCCCTACAACGTTTTATTTGTAACTGCGTAATAAACTGTTACAAATTATTTAATTAGAGTAAAAAATCAACAGTCTACTTGTTTTGTTATAACTATTGTCACTAAAGTGTGAATTAATTATTACAATTGTAAATGTTGTTTGCTAATATCGGCGCCGAGTAATTTTGACGGTATATTGATTCGAATGCATAGAATAAGAAATAAGCATGTATTTCAACAGGTAATGGCATTTTTTGTCATTATTGCTTTGCTATTTCAAATTTATATCGCCGCTACAATCGCTTTAAACCCAAGTGAAGTACTGCAAAAAAATTGGTTGAGTAAATTACAAGGTGAAAAGATCTTGCTGTGTACACCGCAAGGCTTTAAGTGGGTTAGTGTGAACGAACTCATTACTCAAAATAGTGACGGTTCTCATTCCGCAGAGGAAGACCATCAATCGCTGCAATTTAGCTGCCCACTTCTTAAAGCATTCCAACATTTTATTGTTTTTGCCGTTCTACTAGTATATTTACTGTCGGTATGGCTTAATCGCTCGACTCCTCGTGCCCCACAATATAACTATACAAGTTACCAACAAAAAGTATATTTATCATTCGCGCCTAAACAATCACCGCCTTTTGCCTTTTATGCATGATATATGGCGACAAGGCTAAGTTAACGTTTAAATATAACTCAGTCTAGTTATCCCATTATTACGCATTTCCATCACTAAACATTTATTTTCACTTGCTCCAATCTCGTGATGATTTTACGCACGTTTTTAACGATGTTTTGCGTCTATTACCATTGGTCTTGTGATTTTTTGGCTGCCTGTTAGCAGCCTATATTTTGGAAAAAGAGTTAAAAGGAAGTCAAATATGTGGACTAATAAATTATTGGCAATGGCAATTGTTGGCGCTTTATCTGGTTGTGCTAGCAGTACTACTAGTTCTGAAAATTCGGTGCAGCAACCCCCAACCCCAAACGTGATAACCACACAGAACGTCGAAATAAAATTTGCTGCTCGTGTCGGTAACGAAGATATTTCATGCGTGCCTATGTTGGCTCCTGTTGGTCTAAGTAACCAGATCCCTGAGTTTAAAGATGCGCGTATCTATATTTCAGAAGTCGCGTTGCTGAATGATGCTGATGAGCTGGTTAGCGTAACGCTAAATCAAGATAAAAAATGGCAGTACCAAAATGTTGCTCTTCTGGATTTTGAAACCGGGACAGACAGTTGCAGCAACGGTAATACAGCGATTAATAATGTGATTAAAGGTACCGTTCCAAGTGGCAACTATAATGGTATTCAATTTACCTTAGGTGTTCCTGCAGAGTTGAATAACTATGGTATTGATGGCGATGATGCAGTATCTCCGTTAGATGTTATGGGGATGAATTGGAGTTGGCAGATGGGGCATAAACATCTGAGAATGGACATTAAAGGCTTGATGATTCACCTCGGCACTACGGGATGTGAACTTGTAGATGCGGATGCTGAAAGCGTGGATTGCAGCAGCTCTAGACCAAATCGTCCGAAATATCAATTTGATAGTTTTAATCCTGCGAACAACAGTATTGTCTTTGACTACCAAGAATTGGTGTCAGGTATTGACATTTCTGATACAGCATCGTCAATGTGCATGTCATCAAATTCAGGTAGTGTTTGTCAGCATATTTTTGATCGCTTAGGTTTAGATCTAACGTCAGGCCAATGCGTTGATGGCGACTGTAGCGCTGTGCAAACTTGGATCGAAGTGGAGTAATAATAATGTCAGCAAACCATATGATTCGTTTGCTGACATTACTCGCCATGGCAATCATGGCGGGTTGTGACAGTGAATCGAGCTACGAAGTTATACCACCGAGTACGCATAATACCAACCAGTTTGATTTTCAAACCGGTTCATTACCTATGCCTAAAGAACCTGCAGATAACTTGGCGACCGAAGCTAAGTTTCAGTTAGGTCGGCACCTGTTTTATGATAAACAATTATCGGGTAATCAAACATTCTCATGTGAGTCTTGTCATCATCAAGAACTTGCATTTAGTGATGGCTTAAAAACGCCGAAAGGTTCAACCGGAGAAGTGTTGCACAGGAACTCTCAAACACTGACCAATATCGGTTATAACGCCAGTTATACTTGGGCAAATCCTTTGCTCAAAGAGATTGAAGACCAATTGATTATTCCTATGTTTGGAGAGTTTCCGGTGGAGATGGGGATCCATGATGCCAATCGTGATGATATTAAGGCTCGTTTTAATAACGAGGCAAAATACCAGAATATGTTTGATATGGCGTTTCCAGACCAACAGCAGGCAATTTCCTTTCCAAATATAATTAAAGCACTAGCGGTGTTTAACCGTGCCCTTATTTCCAAGGACTCTGATTTTGATAAAGGCCGACTAAGCTCCTCTGCGCAGCGCGGTCAAAATTTATTTAATAGCGAAAAAATGGAATGCTTCCATTGTCATAATGGTTTTAATTTTAGTGACTCGACACTCCATGATAAAACGGTATTTGTGAGTAGACCCTTCTTCAACACCGGGCTTTATAATTTGGATGAGGAGGGCGGCTATCCTGCAATTGATCATGGCTTGTTTACTGTAACTCAAAAAACTGAGGATAAAGGTAAATTTAGACCACCGACATTACGAAATATTGCTTATACCGCACCGTATATGCATGACGGCAGTGTAGACACATTGGAAGAAGTATTAGCCTTCTATGCTGCAGGCGGCCGTAACATCACCAGTGGCGAATATGCTGGTGATGGGCGACAGAATCCGAATAAAAGTGAGTTTGTAACGGGTTTCTCAATGAGCGAGCAAGAGCGTGATGACTTGTTGGCTTTTTTGAATGCGCTCAGTGATCCTGTTTTTATTCGTAATCCCCGTTATTCCAATCCATTTAAGGCGGAGTAGGTACAATGAAAAAGAAGTATATTTTAGGTTTGGTCTGCACCCTGTTTAGTGCATCCCTATTGGCACATGGAGATGAATCAAATCTTCTTGAACGTAGTGATTTTGGTGGTAGCCTGTTTGCCCAATTTGGTTATTATCAAGACAGTCGACAGGCTGAGACTTGGTCTATTCCTGGGGTTATCACAGGTGATAACGCTGTACACCGTGAGCAAGGATTACAGCTGATGCATGGTGAAGTCGCTTTCACCGTGAGTATCGAATCAGTACTGGCCGGACACCTTATACTTGGTAGTCATCATGCTGAATCTGCAACTGTTGAAGAACTCTGGTTACAACCTGATATTGGGGAAAACTGGCAACTTCGGATTGGCCGACAACTGACAGATATAGGTCTGTATAACGCTACTCATGACCATGATTGGTTGTTTGTTGATGCTAATTTATCACAACAGGCGTTTTTAGCCAGTCAATATAGTGATGATAGTATTCAATTGAGTTGGTCCGATGATACGCAGCAGTTTACTACTTGGATTGGTCGTGGAAACGGCTACCCGGCATCAGTGGATAAAAGCAGCGCTATACCACATGCTTATGGTGTAGCATATGAGTGGCAGTGGTTTGGAGAGCAAAATAGCGTGTTGCTTAAAAGCTCGTTGACGCACTTTAACGCATATCAGCGCGGTGACGATGAGAAAACTGGACATACGCACGGTAACGGTAACGATATTAGTTTTACGGGGGATACAAACTTAGTCAGTCTGGGACTACAGTGGCAGTGGATGGCGTTAGGCTGGGATATTGAATGGATGGCACAACAAATTGATGCAGACCTAATTGATAGCCAGCAATTTCAAACTAAACTCGATGCTACAAACCAGGGCATAAGCTCACAGTTATATTGGCAATGGCAGGATGTCCAAGTGGCATTTCGTTACGACGCCTTACTCACTGATAATAAAGTGACCCAAAATAGTACTGAATTTGCGAACGTATTAGACAGTAAAGGCCATAATCCTGAGCGACTCAGCCTCGTTATGAACTGGTTTGTTGACGATAATCAAATCTTGCGTGTCCAAGGTAACTTTGACCAAACCCAAGAACAAAAAGAGCAAGCTTTCTGGTTGATTTATCAAGGTAATTTATATTGGTAAATCGTGCTTTCTAAAAACAAATAAATAATAGGTTTAATATGATAAAGAAAATAATTAGTGCATTCCTGATCATGACAAGTTTTGCTTTTTCTACACTCGCCGTAGCCCATGATTATACTCAAGCACATATGCGAATTGACCATCCTTGGAGTCGATTAGCAGCACCAAACAGCAAAGTAATTGCGGGATATTTTCAGCTTAAGAATAACTCAACGAAAGACGATTACCTGATTTCGGCATCTACGCCTATTGCTGATAAGGCTGAGATCCATATGCATGCTATGCAAGATGGCATGATGATAATGAAAAAGATTAACAAGGTAAAAATTGGCTCGATGAAAACAAAAAACTTTGAACCAGGTGGATTGCATTTAATGATCTTCAATCCTAAATATTTACCGAAAAAAGGAGAACGATTTCCATTAGAGTTGAATTTTAAATATGCAGGGAAAATCACCGTTGACGTCGCGATTGAAATGCAAGGCCATGTACATGACCACCATTAGTGATTAATATAGTTAATTAAGCTACGTCAGGGGGATTCCCTCTGACGCTTGATAGCAGGTAACTATGTTAACAAGCGCAGTTCTTCACTGTTCAATGCGATAGTGTGAATTCTCAAAAATCATACGCAGAATTATCAGGCTTAATCCGAATAATGCCACCCATAAGCCTGAAGTCGAATTTCTAGACGCCAAAATAAACCTCTCTTAACAAAATTGGGAAGGTTATGAGCTCAGATAGACTCATTACCAGTCAGTACAAAAAGCCCAGTGAATAAACAACATTTCAACCGAGCCTTATCAATTTTAATATTCATTTTTCTCAGCCAAAGCTATAAGCAGTAAGATAAAGACCTATAGACGTAATGGATAATGATGCCGTAAGTCCGAATGTTATTAGTTCAATCATATTTTTACTTTAGTGGTGGGGGATGCACTAAAGCTAGCCCTCGATTTATCATTGGCAAAAGCAATGAATACTTTGGTTTAAAGTTGTGAGTTAGTTTACTGTCATTAACATTGGGGTGTGATGCTTGTCTTTATTTTGAAGATAAAGCTTAAAAATTGTTGTTTTACTTGGGAATTAAATAATGTAGCATTCTCTATGAGGCTTGCTCCGAGCCGCCTGCTCGCGGAAAGGATATAAAAACCAGGGGTTGGTATTACACTCATTTGAGTGGTGAGAAATTGCATATTTACCTTTTCTTTCTAATGGCGAGCTTAGAAATAAAGAATGGTGAATTTATGAATACACGAAATACATTTGTATTAAATTTAGGTTATCTAAAATCTCAAGCTAAACGCCGTCTTAGGCTTCTCAAATCAAACGAAGAGCGACAATGGACTCTCGTTAGACAATATCATCCAAAGCAAAGTCTCACATGAAAATCAATAAAGTTGACAGATATTCAGCTAGTTATTGCGAGGGATATGTGTGTCAACAGTTGGTCAGCGCTTAAAGCACATATCCAAAATAAGAATGCTCACCTAACAGCAATAAAGCTTGGTGATGAACCACTTGATAGTGACTTAAACACGCTGCATGTGCGGTGCGGTCATGATTTACAAAAACTACTGACCTCGGCAGGATTTGTGGGTAAGTTTCTTCCATGGATTGATCCTTATTGTGTTGGACCTCTTTATCTCAACGAAGACAAAATGTCAGTTACCAGAGCCAAATACGTTGTCGATAACTATTTGTCTGTGATGACACCAAATGAAGCTGTCTGTTTACTCATATCACATAATTTACAAGAATTAATTGAAAAATGGCCTGTATTACTTAGTGACTTCAATTGCAAAAAGTAGATTAAGTAGTTGAAAAACCACCTTAAATGAATAAATTTTAATGTCCTCTGACATGACGCATGTTATTCTTATTTATCAATCTATGTTCTGATTAATAAACGGAGATAGAATATTTGAGTTATTGTCACCTGCTGATTTTAGATGATAACAAATGAAGTGAATACAACGTATTTAATTTATTTATCTGGATGATAGTACTAAGGATTTCGTATATGAAAAAATTAATATTAATAACGGTATTTATTATGTTCGCTATCGCAGCAATAACAAGTATCACCTCTACCTCTTATATATCCAATCAAAAAATTGATGAGATTATATTGAAAAAATCTCAAGCAAAGGCTGAAGTAATTGCTAAAAACGTCGAGTATGTATTACAAAAGTCTTCCCAGCCATTGGTTGATTTACAAGAGTTAGTACTGTCACTTTCAGAGCGTTCAGATATTATCTACGCGGTTTTCATAGACCGAAAAATTCAGGCCGTTGCACATAGCGATATAAACAAGTTAAATAAGATTTATAAAGATACCTACACTATTGAGGGGGCTGGGAAAGGAGAGCAAAAGTTCTCTAAATGGTATGCGGATGTACAAAAAATGTGGGTGTATGACATAATGGTTCCCGTTTATGATAAGAATGGTGAGCTATTGGGTGCTTTTGATATTGGCATCCCAATTTCAGAAGTAGATAATGCTGTAGTAGATATTGTTATCACTCAGTTAATTGCAATCGTTACTATCTTTCTGATATGTGCCTTCGTGTTGATGTGGCTACTGGGTCGATTTTTCAAACCGCTTGTTGGCTTGCAACAGGCATTAGAAGATATATCAAAAGGCGATGGAGATCTTACCGTTAGATTACCAGTACAAGGAACAGATGAAATAGCCCATATTTCTGAAGCATTCAATATTTTTGTGGGTAATATTAATGAAATAATTTCTCAGGTTGTAGAAACGGGTTTAGGTATAGGTCGTTCAGCGACTGAACTTCGCAGTCAGTCTCTCGTTGGGCTATCAAGAGGTCAAGTGCAAAGCGAACGAACGTTATTAGTAGCAAACTCAATAAATGAAATGATTGCGACTATTAATGAAATATCGCAAAATGCTTCGGGTGCTGCAAATTCGGCTAATGGTGCAAATAGCGAAACTCAAGCTGGGCGTAAAACATTGCAAGACTCATCTAATACCATCAATAACCTTGGTGGTGAAATGAATAACATGTCATCGGTTATAACATCATTAGCTGAAAGAACACAGTCAATCGGGTCCATACTCGACGTGATAAGAGGTGTTTCAGAGCAGACTAATCTCCTTGCTCTTAACGCTGCAATTGAAGCAGCCCGAGCAGGTGAGGCTGGCCGAGGTTTTGCTGTAGTAGCAGATGAAGTTAGAAATCTAGCTACTAAAACGGCACATTCAACTGATGAAATTCAAAGTATGATTAATCAGTTGCAGCATGAGGCAAAAAATGCAGTAGAGGCGATGGAGAGTAGTCGATCTTTAACAGAAGAAGGTACGAGAACCACGACACAAGCGCAGGAAGTACTTGAAAAAATATCAGTGCAAGTAATGGCTATCCTTGATATGAATACCCAAGTCGCAACGGCTACCGAAGAGCAATCTTGTGTAGCGAATGAAATCAATATCAACATGGATTTGGTGAATAACTCTGTTCAGGAAGGCTTAATTTCTAGCCAGGAGCTTGAAGCTTCGAGTAAAACACTGGAGCAGCTTGCTCAAACTTTAGATCTTCATGTCGGTTCGTTCAAAATATAATATTGAAGGCTTCTTATTCTAAGGGCTCTTTATTATTTTCAAATAGTGAGTGTGACGACGTCATGCTCACTATTCAATTAACCTTTCAGTCATCATTCTCAACTCAGACTTATTTCCCATACTATAAACAACTTATCCTGAACTTATCATCTAAGTTAAGTGGTAAAATTAATGTACTGAATTTAAGATCAATTGATGTACTGCATATTTTAATTTTATCTGTTACATATTCTTTTTTATATTCAGCATTCAAAACTGCTTTGTTATTTTCAATGAAAGGCAACATCAATTCGCATTCATCATATTCAAAGCATTGTTCATTTACTGCAAAGTCATAATAATCGACGAGCTGAACTATTTGGTCTACATCATTTTTTAAAGCGACTGAGAGCCCATTTTTATGTGCTTCGTTTGCTAAGAATCGGTTATAAGCAAGCTGTTCATCGGCACTAATGTTAAAGCCTGAATTATTGACATAACCATCCATATTATCAAGTTCAACACCATCGCAACCTTTTTCATAAGCAAGTTCCAAACGGTTTTTCATAATTTTATGAACATTGTTTGAACGAACATCTAGCCACATTTCTCCTTCCCAACCGTCTAAAGTGTTGCGGTAATCATTAGTTGAAAATTTATTAGCATCAATACGCCAATTCTCATAAGAGCCCGCTGAAAAATAACAAATGACCTTTTTACCTGAACTTTGTAAATCGAGAATTAAATTTTTAGACGAATCAAATAAATCAATATCATAAATTTCAGCATTATACTTGTTATTAATTTCACCTAATAACTGCCACTGCCAAGTAACATAAGGTTGTGGCCGATACCAGTCCCCCTCATTAAAAGGCGCAACATTAACCGGAAGTAAAGTATTAATGATTTTATCACTTGGTTCTTGCACAGTTGAAGAGCTGCCTCCATCACAACCAAGCAGTAAAGTAGTAATGAAGATAGGTAATAATTTCATTTTCATAATATGTTTCCTTTAAATTTAATCATATTTACTGTTGGTATTTTTATTATGATTCAACAAACTTGTTGTATTTAATATTCTTTCAATAACAGTATGTCGTGTCCATAAGTTATTATCTCGGTATTCCTCTGACTTTACTCTAATACCCAGTTATATAACTCATCACCGTAGTATCTGGAGAATAACAATCAGTACTGTTCCATTGCCATTTAATTAAACTTATCTGTGATTATCTTTATCGCTGAATTTTTATTGTTTATTGGTAAATTAGCGATGATCTTGATTGTTCATAATATTCAATTTTTAGGATGTAGATCAATAGGAGTAGACATTATAGTGTTAAATTATATCGTTTCATGTGGTTATACAGTATATTCCTTCGCCACAGGATAAAGTGATGTTCCTGAAATCACAGTTCTAAAATCATTTAAGGTTTTATTATGAAACCAATAATATGTCTACCATTAATATAATAAAAAGGAGGGGGTAATGAGTGCCAGAAATAAGCTTATGCTGTCTATAGGTATTTTGATTGCTCTAATTATTACTGTACTATCTGTTCTGGCTTATCGCCAGATTAATGATTCGTCAACCCGTGACTACCGCAACAATTTGTCTAACGAATCTTTTCTAATTGCTAAAGCTGTTGAAGGTAAAGTTGAAAGCTATTTTGTTTCATTGGAAAGTTTATCTGCGGCACTTGCAGTAGAGCAAGGTAGAGTCGTTATTGATGACAGAGCAATCGAATTACTCGTCAACAATAAGGAACGCATGAAAGTTCTAAACTTTTTTGTCGGTATGCCTGATGGTACAACATATGACGTGTCCAACAAGGGGGAAATTCCCCAATTTAATGCTAAGCAAAAGCAGCGTGAATGGTTTATTAAGGGGATGTCTGGAACCGACAGAACAGTAACCAATCCATTTATGGGTACAACTGGTGATTTAACTATGGCCATAGTGATACCTCTGAAACAACATGGTCAGGTAATCGCGGTAATCGGTATGAGCCTTAAAATGAGTGATATCACTGATTACGTTAATGAATTATCCTCGAAATCTAATCTCTTTGTTGCTAGAGAGGACGGTTTTTTGATGGCTGCCAGTTCCCCTGACTTTATTGGTGAGAACCTCTTTGATATACGTCCTAGCTATAAACAATACGCAAAAAAAAGCAGTAGTGAGCACACGTATACGCTGCCTAAAGGTGATGTTTATGTTGTTTCGTCAAAAATTGATTCATTGCGTTGGACTGTTTGGGCTTGGGTTATGTGGGATGACATAAATGCTACGTCAGATTCAGCTGTAAAGAGTAATTTGATTTTTGGTTTGATATTTATGGTTCTGGGTATTTTTAGTGTTTACTACCTTATCACCAAGCTAATGTATGTTCCAATTGGTGGAGAGCCAAAAGAAATTGAAGCTTTAGTGGATAAAATTGCTAGTGGTGATTTAACCAATATTCCTCAACTCGATACGGATAGTGTTGGTGTGTATCGCTCTACGCTTATTATGGCAAACAATCTCAAAGATATTATTTCTGATATTAATCAATCCTCTCAAGAACTTCTTCATGTTTCGACCCAACTGGGAGATTCATCGGGGAAAGTAGACAGTTCGTCTAAATCTCAAATGATGCAGTTGGAGCAAGTCGCTACAGCAATGAATGAAATGACGGCTACTGTGGCTGACGTCGCTCAGAATGCAGTTGAAGCTTCACGCTCTTCAGACGGTGCAACTCAAAGTTCGAAGCATGGCCTAAGTGTTGTGGCCCAAATGAATGAGGATATTACCAGATTGGTTGGTAATATTGGCCATGTGCAGGAAGTCATAACAAGTGTTCAAAGTGAAACTGAAAATGTTGGTGGGATACTAGATGTGATCCGTGGGATTGCAGACCAGACTAATTTACTTGCGCTAAATGCAGCCATTGAAGCGGCTCGTGCAGGTGAGCAAGGCCGTGGATTTGCAGTTGTTGCAGATGAAGTTAGGACGTTGGCTACAAAAACGCAAGAAAGTACTAACGAAATACAGTCGATGATTGAAACTCTTCAAGTACAGGCTTCTCGCTCAGTTAGCTTGATGATAGAGAACGCATCTAGTGCAGAGCAGACATTGATTAAATCAGACGAAGCAAGTAGTTCGTTGGCTAAGATTGAAGCGGAAATTCAGCTCATTCAGGATATGAATAATCTGATAGCTACCGCAGCGGAAGAGCAATCTCAAGTTGCGGCTGAGATAAATGAAAATGTGGTTAACGTAAATGATTTAGCAACGAGTACTGCTGAGGATGTACAGGAAAATGTGCATACAGCAGATAGCCTAAATGCTATGGCTACTCGACTTAGTGATACTATTCGAATATTTAGAGTATAGAATAATCCTGATAGTATTGACTCCAAAGCTGAACGTTATATTTAAATGACAAAGCCTCAACTAAAGTTGGGGCTTTGTTGTATCAGCGAAATGAAAAATAATAGTATAGTTATGCATTACTCTTCTTTATTTATCTCATTATAAAAATTAGGCAAGTTGGTGCTGGAGATAACGTCAAGCACGATACCTACGCAAAAAAAGAAGAATGATGATGCTGCGAAACTAGCTTTATACACCTTCGATAAATCATCCATATATATGAGCAGTATACCTGCACAAAGAATAGCCATTACAAAGCTGCACCGATAGGTGAATGCTGATAGTTTCTGTAATATATGTTTCTCTCTGACTGGCTGCATTAGTTATTTCTCATTGATGTGATTTCAATATCCTAAGTGTAATCATGAACGTTGAATGGTGCATTGACTTTAGTCAACTATGACTAGTTGATATTTACACTATATCTCTCGTTTTAGCTTAAAATAACAAAGGAAACTTGATAACTTTTATATGTGCAATACATGTCATTTTATTTTTATGCAATATGTATATATTGTCAGCTCAAATAAAAATAAGGTAAGTCTATGAAATATGAAATTTTATCTCTTTCTATAGCACTATGTGCTTTACAAGGTGTATCCGCGCAAGTTAATAATGGTGATTTTGAGCAATGGAGCGGAAATACTCCTGAGGGGTGGTCTACTATAGATAGTGGTTTAAGTGTATTCGCCTCATCTGAACAAACAAAAACGGGGGCACACTCGGCAAAGATAATCGTCAATACTGGTACTCAAAGTAATACTGATTTCTTACAATCCGTAGGTGTGACAAAGGGCACCACTTATCATTTTTCTACGTCGATCTTTCACACCGAAGGCAAGGTAAAAGCCCGTTTGTATGTCGATGGCTATCGTGATTACAGCATTCCAACTAAAACTAATGAGTGGCAAAATATTAGTTATAGCTACATAGCAACAGCAAGTAAGGATATTGTTGTAGGCGTGCGCTTTTATGATATCGCTGGTTTTGATGGTTCAGAAGCTGTTTATTTAGATAATTTCCAACCGACAGAATCAACCTCGATACCACCAACCCCACCTGCAAGTTGTAGTGATGCGACAGCGACATTTACATTGGTGACAGACAACTATGCATCTGAAACTAGTTGGGTACTAAAGAATAGTGCCAGTGATGTAGTGTTTTCTGGCTCTGGTTATAATAATGATACAACCAATATTAAATCTATGTGCTTAGTTGATGGTGATTATACCTTTGAAATCAGTGATTCGTATGGCGATGGTATTTGCTGTAATTCCGGTAATGGTTCTTTCAAGATTGTATCTAATAATAAATTACTTATTTCTGGTGGTGAATTTCAAAAAGTTAAGACTGTCAGTTTCAATATTGGTAATGCTGAACCTACGCTACCAACTAAGCCTCCCGTGTTTGATACTTACTATAAACAAGCTGAAGGGCTAACTGGATTTCCACTAAAGTCAGCACTTTATAATATAATCCGTAACCATAACAGCCAAGGCTATGGTCGAATTTGGGATTTAGTCAAAGTTGCAGACGTGGATTCTTTTTATGAAAAAGATGGTTCAATTTTAGACATGTACTCTGAAAAACCTGTGACTAAAGACAATATTAACTTTACTAAAGTGGTTGATCAATGTGGTCAATATAAACAAGAAGGTGGTTGCTATAACCGTGAACATTCATTTCCTAAAAGTTGGTTTGGCGGTAAAGTTGAACCGATGAACTCAGATGGACATCATCTTTTTGCTACGGATGGTTTTGTTAATTCGAAGCGAAGTAACTGGCCATTTGGTGAAGTAGGTCGTGCAACTTATACATCAAGTAACGGTTCTAAATTAGGAACTGCTCGTTCAGGTCTAGGTTATTCAGGTGCAGTGTTTGAACCTATTGATGAATTTAAAGGAGATTTTGCCCGTGCATATTTCTATATGGCCACGCGTTATGAAAATGAAATTGCAAGTTGGGAAGGTAATAGCAGGAATGCTAATGAGGTACTTAACGGTACAAATACTACCGTATTCGAACCATGGTTGCTGGATATGCTGAAACGCTGGCATAAAAATGATCCAGTTAGCCAAAAAGAAGTTATTCGAAATCAAGCTGTGTTTGATTTTCAAGAAAATAGAAATCCATTTGTGGATCATCCAGAATTTGTAAATGCTATTTGGGGGCTTTAGTAATTATTCGCAGCCGTCATTAGTATTATATTTGAATTACAAAGCCTCAATGAAAGTTGGGGCTTTGCTATTTATGGAATAACCTTTAAACATTTATTCTGTTTATATCTTATAAAGATCTGTGTAATTGATTTTAGTCGACCAATATTACCCTGTACTTTTGAGGTGAAGGGGAGGTAAGCAAGTCTACAGCTTAATAACATGCTGAAAGTGATTCACCAATCAAATAAAATTAAAAGAATGTGAATTTAATAACGTTTTATAATTTGTCTACTTGAATGGCTGCTTATTTTTGTTATCTATACACTTGCTGAAACGATTCAGCATGATAGAGGATAATATTATGAAGTTAATTTCTTTATTTACCACTTTGCTTCTTACTTTCCCAATAATTTCAAATTCATCAGAATTTATTCTTACGGATGCTAAGACTGGTGTAGATGTTGGTGATTGGACTATGAATAACATGAAGCTTGGTATTCAATCTAAAGTGGACTTTTCCATCGAGAAAAAACGTTTGTACGGTGGTAAGCAGGCGGGGGTTGATATTGTTATTGTGCGAAATGGTGAGATGGAGATTACTCTTGTTCCGACTCGAGGAATGGGGATCTTTAATGTTAAACAGAAAGATCAGCGCATATTAGGTTGGGACTCGCCTGTAAAAGAAATTGTTAATCCTATTTTTATCGATCTGGAAAGTCGTAACGGAGTCGGGTGGTTAGATGGCTTTAATGAAATGTTGGTTCGTTGTGGTTATGAATGGACTGGACATCCAGGCATTGATGATAATGGACAACTATTAAGTCTGCATGGGAGAGTGCAGAATACCCCTGCTTCTAACGTAAAAATTGTTATTGAAGATAATCCGCCTTACGCAATTTCTGTTATTGGGGAGGTCTCGGAGCTGACGTTTAAAAAATCGAATCTCGTTACGACAACAAAATTTAGCATTATTCCTGGTAGTCAGTCATTTTCTGTTCATGACACCCTAACTAATAAATCTGATTATGATGACGAATATCAGGTTATTTATCATTCTAATTTTGGTTCTCCTATATTGGAAAAAGGTGCAAAATTTACCGCCGCTGTTAGTGAAATATCTCCTTTTAATAATTATGCGAAAGCTGGACTTAAAAATTGGGGAACCTATTTAGGGCCAACAAAAAACTTTGATGAAATGGTTTTTAACTTCAAGCCAATAGGGGATGAAAATGGTAATACTCTGGCAGTATTACACAACTCATTGGAAAATAAAGGGGTATCTGTTGCATACAATATTAAACAACTTCCTGTTCTTACCTTATGGAAGAATACAGATACGTTGAATCAGGGGTATGTAACGGGGATTGAACCAGGTACCAGTTATGCCTATAGCACTAAATATCAGCGACCACTGGGTTTAGTACCGAAAATTAAAGCAGGCCAGTCAAAGCAATTTGATGTGACTTATACTGTATTAAATAGCTCATTTGAGGTGAAGTCAGCCTTGGGGAAAGTGTTGGAAATACAGGGTAATCAGGTAATTAAATTAATTGAACAACCAATTGTCGACCTAACGAATATAAGCGAATAGCAGTGACTACATCTGATAAGCAGAACTTTGAATTCGCAATTGGAAGGTCGTTGATAATTAGGGGGTTACTGATTTTATCAATGGTTGTGTAAACCGATTAAATTGTCGATAACTCTCTATTTATACTTACTAAAATAAATCATAACCTTAATTTAAGGTTAGGCCATTATCAATATAATTAAAAGGAGGTGGTTGTGAGTGCTAAATATAAACTCATGCTGTCCATTGGTATTTTAATTGCTGTTATTGTTACAGTTTTATCCATACTGGGTTATACCCAAATTAATAACTCGTCAACCCGTGATTACCGTAATACTCTATCTAGCAAATCATTTTTAGTTGCAAAAGGCGTTGAAGGTAAAATTGAAAGCTACTTTGTTGCATTGGAAAGTTTATCAGCGACATTGGAGATTCAACAAAATAAAGTCATGGTAGATGACAGAGTTATCGAATTGCTTATCGAGAATAAGAATCGCATGGAAGTACTCAATTTTTTTGTTAGCTTACCTGATGGTACAACATATGGTGCGTCTAATAAGGGGGAAATTCCTAACTTTAATGCTAAGCAACTGCAGCGTGAATGGTTTATTAATGGAATGTCTGGAGTCGATAGAACAGTAACCAATCCATTTATGGCTACGACGGGCCATTTAACTATGGCAATGGTGACGCCTTTGAAGCAAAACGGTGAGGTTATCGCAGTAATAGGTATGAGCCTTAAAATGAGTGATATAACTGACTATGTTAATGAACTATCCTCAGAGCCTAATTTATTCGTTGCTAGAAAGGATGGTTTTTTGATGGCTGCTAGTGATCCTCAATCCATTGGTAAGAACCTTTTTGATTTACGCCCTAGCTATAAAGAATACGCAGATAAAAGTAGTAGCGAGCATTCATATACTGTACCTGAGAAAGGTGACCTCTATGTCGTATCATCAAAAATTGATTCATTGAATTGGACTGTTTGGGCTTGGGCAACGTGGGATAATATAAATGCGACGTCTGATGCTGCTGTTAAGACCAATTTTATTTCTGGCATGATATTTATTGTATTGGGTATTTTTATTATTCACTATCTTATCAGTAAGTTAATGTATCTTCCGGTAGGAGGAGAGCCAAAAGACATTGAAGATTTAGTTGATAAAATTGCGAGTGGTGATTTAACTAATGTCCCTCAGCTTGATGTGGATAGTGTTGGTATCTATCGCTCGACGATTATTATGGCACATAACCTTAAAGGTATTATTTCTGATATAAATAAATCCTCTAATGAGCTTCTCAATGCATCGACTCAATTGGGAGATTCATCAGGAAAAGTAGACCGTTCTTCTAAATCTCAAATGATACAGCTGGAGTTAGTCGCTACTGCAATGAATGAAATGACAACGACAGTAGTTGAAGTCGCTCAGAATGCGGTTGAAGCATCACGATCTTCAAATGATGCTAGCGAAAGTTCAAAGCAAGGTTTAGATGTTGTGGCTCAAATGAATGAGGAAATTACCAAATTGGTGGGTAGTATTGGTAATGTGCAGAAAGTTATAGCAAGTGTTCATACTGAAACTAAAAATGTTGGTGGAATACTAGATGTGATCCGTGGGATTGCTGATCAGACTAATTTACTTGCGCTAAATGCAGCCATTGAGGCAGCCCGTGCTGGTGAGTATGGCCGAGGCTTTGCTGTTGTCGCAGATGAAGTTAGGACTTTAGCTACAAAAACGCAAGAAAGTACTAATGAAATACAGACTATGATTGAATCGCTTCAAGAACAGGCCTCTCACTCTGTTCGTTTGATGTACGAGAACGTATCTAGTGCAGAGATAACATTAGCCAAGTCAGATGAGGCAAGCAGTTCTTTGGCTCTAATTGAAAGGAAAATTCAGCTCATTCAAGATATGAATCATCAGATAGCAACTGCTGCAGAAGAGCAATCTCAAGTTGCGGCCGAAATAAATGAAAATGTGGTAAATGTAAACGACTTAGTGGTAAGCACTACTGAAGATGTACAGGAAAATGTGGATATAGCAGATAACCTGAATAATATGGCAACTCGACTTAGTGATGCTATTCGTACATTTAGAATGTAGAGTAACCATATAATGAATAAAATACTTTATTATTAACAGATAAGTATTAAATTTAGTCGATTACGCGAGTACCTAATCACCTTGAAAATATATTAATACCTTGTATCCCTAATCAGACTAGGTATTAATATAATCAACTACAACATATTCAATAACTCCATTTTCGCCATTAATAAATTCAAATAGCCCATGCCAATCTAAAATATCTTCCCGTTAACTCAATCATTTTTGACATTTTTTTTACATTCCCTTTATATTACAAGTGATTACAATTAATACAAAGCCTTACATTCTTGTGGTTGACCAAAAGGTTACCTACCCATTAAGTTATGGATGCAGGTGCGAGGAACCCATTAAGAGATGTGTGCTCGTATTGTGCTTTTAGTTGTTATATTTCAGCTAATAAATCCATTGTATTTGTTATCAATTTACAATCCTATTAAAGGAAATTATTCATGAATTTAAATAAAACACTTATTGCTATTGCTATCGCATTTACTTTTAATGCACATGCTTATGATAACTATTCATTGTTTTCTGACGGAATTGATCAGAATTTGGTTACGGCGAATTTAAGCCGCTTGGTTAAACTTACCAAAGGGGATGAAGTAAAGTCGGCTTATGTTTACGATGATAATGGTCGTATTACTCAACGTGATTATACAGACAGTACATTTGATTACACGTATAACTCAGACGGAACTATAAAATCAGCCCGTGCGCTGATGAAGCGAAACCCTAATAGTTTTATAAAACATACCAAAGAAAACTTCATCTCTGAGTATATATACGATAGTGAAGGTAAAGTTATTCGTGAAGATAAGAAGGTTTTTAATGATTTAGATACTAACTTTGAGGGTGTTCCCAAAGCTACTTATCAAATTATGTATTTGTATAACAATACTGGACAATTGACGACGCGTGATCAGGTTTTACAAAGTGGTGAATTAGGTGTGAACCTCAAGGTAAATTATACCTATTATGATAATGGTCGTTTGAAAGACATTCAGGAAATAAAAGCCTCGTTAGAGTCTCATAAGAACACTCTACTGTTGAAATATTACGAAAATGGAGAAATAAAACAGGCTACTCAAACAATATTCGGTAGCGGGACGAAGACGTTCGACATCGAGTACGTTACAGACTTATCTATGATTTATGGCGTATATTATGTAGATCCGCTTAAAGAGTGGAAAGTAGATATGGACTTTTTTGGACTTGCATTTCATCCAATTAAGAAATTAACTGAGACAGCTGGTGATGTGATAACAAGTTATGATTATACCTATCAGAATGATGATAGTGATTTTCTGGCAGATACACTATCATTGAAAGTTGTGTCTAAACATTACAAATTTAATAATGAGTATAAAATGACTAATCAGCCATAAATTGAAAAACAATTACTTTAGTAAAAGTCAGAGTGTTAAGCGAAGTTAATGCTTTTGGTGAGGCAGGGTTAGCTACGAATTGAAGCCAACCCTGCCACTTAGATTTGCTATATTACGAATTTAATTGAGCTAAAACAGCACGTATAATCCCATCAGATAAATTACCAACCTCTTCTAACCATGAACAAAAGATTTTATTGATATGATATCAGCTGTGGACATAACCCCAATACTTCAATAAACATGACAATATGCATAAAGAACACGACAGAATTGTCGAGCTTTATACGTTTATATACCTTTATATGAGATTCTTGAAAAGAACAGTATTTACTGAATAAGAAAATTACTTATGTAAGGAAAGATATGATACGTAAATATGCAATATTTAGTAAAAACTATCCGGTGTTGCACCTATTTATTTGCAGTTTTTTATTGTTGTTGATAACAGTGCTAATTTATTCTTGCCTGTATTTTGAGAATATTGAATTATTAATTACGATGCCTTTTATTGGATTTATAATATTGTTTTTTGGACATGCTTCAAAATATAAGAAATATTTTTAAAAGGTCAGGGTGATATTGTGGGCTCTGAATATAAAAAGTTCCTATAGTTATTCACAGTGATTCGTTTGTTCTATCCCACTTGGCTTTGTATCTAAAAATTAAAATAAAGCGTTGAAATTGAATTAGGTATACTACATAATGATATTGATTCCTATTCGCGTTTGTGGTCGGGTAGATAAAGAGGTGAAAAATGGTAAATCCTATCAAGTTGATGCTCTGTGATCTTGAAACAAAATCAGCAGAATCTAAAAATGAAGATCGAGATACCGAACAGATTATAAGAAAAATGGAAATAATTATTGAGGAGCTCCTCCAGGGACATGGTTAATTAAACCTTATCTGTACGATGTTGAGCTGTATCAACTTCAAATGAACCATAACAAAAGTACCCAACACTACGTACGTATTGATTGATGATGACAGTTGCTTTTTGTTGTAGGCTGTCTGACATGAGGGCGAGCTACTGCCCTCATGTCCCAACACCGCATTTTTATTTTTCAATATTTAAATTAAATCTTCTTGCCCTTTATCTGCTTTTGTTAACAGACTCTCCGCTTTTTGAATTACTTTTGACCCTGATTTGATTTTACCTGTCACAATTAGTTTTAAGTAACGATTTGCTAAGTCTCGGCGTAGCTTGATTAAAGGTTTAAAATTGACGGGTAGTGATTTCTTATACGTGTCTTGTTGATTATAAATTTGGTCTAATGTTCGCTGACTTGTCGCTACTTTCACTGTAGCAATCCATGTATCAAATCTATCTCGATAAAATGGCTCAGCAGCATCGAAAGGAAACTCACCCATTTTGTCCGAGGTTTTATAATTGGTCAGTATTTTGATTGCAGAGGTTAATTCTGGCTGTTTCAATAATATTTGTAACTCAGGAACTGAATCTTTAAACAGTAGCTTACCCGGTGCAATTAATGTATTGATCACAGTATAGTTATAATTTTTTATAGCTATGTCTAGTTGTTTACAATATAAATCTACAGCTTGCTCTGAAGGGACAATCTTATAATCCGTATTAACTTATTTCATATCCTGACGTAGTGTGAATATATCGGTGCCATCGCTGTCAGGTAGATAGTTTGCACGCAGAAGACGTTGCTCAATACTCGCAAGCAATATTGCTCTTGCTGACTCTCTTTGGTCTTCAACAAATAGCCCATATCGGTAAGTTTAATCGAGTCTAGATATAAAATGATTCATTTGGGTTTGTTAATGTGATCAGTCAACAACATCCTGCCGCGTACAGTTATATTTATAACGATACCGTCGGTACACTCGATTATATTTTAGTAGGCAGTGAAACTGCATCAAAAGTGGTCGATGCAAATGCTTGGCATATCAATGCATCAGAATCAAAGTTGTTTGAGTATTCGTCAAAATATACTGCAGACTTAGCTAAGTACCCTGATTTATTTCGGTCGTCAGATCATGAACCAGCTATTGTCATTTTGGATGTATTAGGTGATGCAGACCAACCAACGCCACCGTCTGGTACTGATGACACAACAAGTAAGGATAATGACGAAGACGAATGGTATGGCGGCTCAACAGGCTTATTATCACTTGGTTTCTTAACCAGTTTTGCTTTGTTTCGACGCTTCGGTCAACGGTATATTAGGATGAACAGAGAATAAAATATGAGGTTATACCTGTAGAATCATTGGGTATAACCTCATTATTTTGATTTGTATTTACTCATTCACAGGTAAGCCACATGTCGATGGAACCACTGCCGTTTTTGCAGGGAAATATATGATATTAAGTATTAAAAAGTAAGATCGAATAACATTACCGCAAGGTTTGATCGATTTCACTAACTTAATAGGGCATAAATACGCTAAAATAGTCGGCTATTATCTTATTTCTGAGCTTTATATATTAATGACAACTGTCACAGCACCAGCAAACTTTACCGAACTTGGCCTTATTTCACCTTTGTTAGCTCGATTAACTGAGCTGGAATACCAGCAGCCAACGCCTATTCAAGCGCAAGCTATCCCAAGTGTATTAGCGGGACGTGACTTAATTGCAGGGGCAAATACCGGTTCGGGTAAAACAGCCGCTTTTGCATTACCTATGCTGCAGCACTTACATACTGAAAAGCAATCAGGTAGTACAAGCAGTAAAGGTAACTATGTTACTGGACTGATTTTGGTTCCTACCCGTGAACTCGCTAAGCAAGTTGCTGACAGTATTAAATCTTATGCAGTGCATTTCAATGGCGCGATTAAAACGGTTGCTGTTTTTGGTGGTGTATCAGTGAATACGCAAATGCTCGCATTACGCGGTGGCACCGATATTTTGGTTGCAACACCTGGTCGATTACTCGATTTGATTTCAAGTAATGCTATTAAGCTAGATATGGTTAAAACCTTAGTGCTAGATGAAGCCGACCGTATGTTAAGTTTAGGCTTTACAGAGGAGTTATCTTCACTGTTAGCTTTGTTGCCAAAGAAAAAGCAAATTTTATTATTTTCAGCGACCTTCCCTGAAAAAGTACAGACTTTAACGCAAGCCTTGCTTAATGACCCAATTGAAATTCAATTGCAAAGTGCGGATGCAAGTACCTTAGTTCAGCGTGTTTTTACTGTTAACCAAGGGGAAAAAACAGCCGTTTTAGCGCATTTGATCAATGAAAATCAGTGGCGACAAGTACTTATTTTCGTTAATGCTAAACACAGCTGTAATCACTTAGCAGATAAACTTGCTAAGCGTGGCATTACATCACAAGTGTTTCATGGCGATAAAGCGCAAGGCGCTCGTATTCGTACGCTTGACGGATTTAAATCTGGCGAGATTCAAGTGCTGATTGCAACTGATATCGCCGCTCGTGGTTTAGACATCGAGAAACTGCCAGTGGTGATCAACTTTGACTTACCGAGAAGTCCATCTGACTACATGCATCGTATTGGTCGAAGTGGCCGTGCTGGTGAAGTGGGCTTAGCACTATCGCTTATCGACCATGAAGATTATCATCATTTCAGCGTCATCGAGAAGAAGAACAAGATCCGACTTGAGCGTGAGCAAGTAGCGGGTTTTGAAGTAGATGAAACTATCGAAGCATATATACCAATGGCTCCACCTGAAGGCAGCGGTAAGAAAAAACGTAAAAATAAAGCACCAGTTAATGCCGATATCTGGTTGAATGATAATTAATCTACACAGAAGCTAAATCTAATATATAAGAGTAGGTGTCACGCAATGACATCTACCGATACACTGCTAGGTGTCATGAACCTGATACAACTAAATAACTCAGCCAAATTGCATTCAGTTCTACTTTAGCTAACACGAGTTAGACCATCATGCATGGTTGTTTGTAAATGGTGGCAAACTTTAAATACGCATATATCTTTAACTATTGAACACAAGCTCATCATAAAAGACGAATAATGTGCCTACAGTCGTTTCCGCTTTACTTGATCCCCGTTCAGGTCTTATTGATGTTTATTGCTTATCCAATACTTAATTCTGCCAGCAAATTATAAATGTAAGTGGTATTATCCACGCGATTAGTTTTCTACTGTTTTCAAGGAATTTAAATGTCTGAAGCTTTAACTCCCCAAGTATCACCAACCAAGGTACTTTTTACTCAAGGAACGACACAATCTTTAACTCAAGTGCAGTGGGTTGAGCAAACAGACACCAGTACTTATGTGGTTACTGAAAAGACGCCGTTCCACCCGGTAAGCCATATCTGGCCTGATCATCCTGCGGATAAAGGGTTTTTAGTATTTAACGGTAAGCAATACACAGTAACAGACTGTGTGACGGGGGCTTTTGATATTGATAATAGTAAATTGTATAAAGGCACTGATATACCGGTAAAGCGTGATGAACCCGGCTGGTATTTTGTTGTCGTACACGAATTAGAATTGGACATCGCATTAAACGTTAATGATGTTGTTGAATTAGTTGTTGATGAAAGCTATCAAGCCGCGTTAAGTCGAGGACACAGTGCTGGGCATTTGGCTTCTTATGCGTTAAATAAGGTTCTGGATCAAGATTACTGGCGTAAAGATGCATCACGCAAAGATATATTAAATAATCGTGACTTTCATTCATATGCACAAACATTAAGCTTGGTCTCTGAAAATACATCGACGGACAGTTACCGCTTAGGTAAAACGTTGAAAAAACGAGGCCTTAATGTGACAGAAATGCTTGCAGATCTATCACTCATTGAAGGGAGGGTTAATGACGTACTGCTAACTTGGCTTGAAACCAAAGCTCCTGTTGTGATGAAGTGTGAAGGTGATACGCTTACAGACTCTCGTTTTTGGTGTTGCGACTTAGGTATTGGTGAAAGTATTACTATGCCTTGTGGTGGTTCACACGTACAAAGTTTGGCTGAATATAAAGATATAACAATTGAGTTAACACTTAAGTCTGAACAAGAACTAGAAATGATTACAATTGCGCATTAGTACTGTTGAATAATTAGGCTGAGTTTATTTTACGCCTTTTTAATATTTATTTAATTATCTAGGTTTGATCAAAAACAAAGTAAAAGACAATGAGACTGATTATTATTTGTGTTTAATTTTCTGATTTGGATTGAACAATGATTTTTACACCGACCATGACGGGAATTTCTACACCCGAGCCGTTAAAGTTTGCGTTTACTGTAAAAACAAGTGCACATGCTGGGCGTGCAGGTAGCAGACCTCTCACGCTTGAGCAAAACAAATGGGAACAGTGGTGGTCTATTGACAGCAGTGCAGAAACAAGAGCTTTATATATTCATATCCCATTTTGTCGAAAACGCTGTAGTTTCTGTAATTTTTTTGAAAACGGAGCAAAACCAAGTCGGGTTACAAAATATGTAGATACACTTTGTAAGCAATTAGCAGATGCCGCCACAACTCAATTTGTCTTAAGTAAACCCTTTGATACAGTTTACATCGGGGGGGGAACACCAACTGATATGCAAGCGAATGAAATATTACAACTCGCTAACGTAATTCAATCGTTCCCATTAAAACAAAATGCAGAGATTACACTCGAAGGACGTATCAATGGTTTCACCAATGAAAAGTTTGAAGCTGCATTAACTGGCGGTATCAATCGGTTTTCTTTCGGTGTTCAAAGTGTGAATACCGAAGTAAGGCAAGCGGCAGGACGCTTTGATGATGAACAAACCCTATTACTGCGTTTATCTGAACTCGCAAAACATCCAACAGCAACAATAGTTGCAGACCTCATCTTTGGGTTACCTGGACAAACGTTTGATCACTGGATACATGACGTACAAGCTATTATTGACACCGGAATACATGGTGTTGATTTATATCAATTAATTAACTTACCTAATTCACGTATCGATATTAACGAGCAAAAGGGTAAGTTCCGAGAGCGAGCTGACACTCAAGATCGCGCTGTGATGTATGCTGCAGGAGCCGAGTTATTGGAGTTGAGTGGATGGAATCGTTTATCAAATTGTCATTGGCGTAGTGATAAACGAGAAAAAAGTATTTATAACACTGTCGCAAAGCAAGGGGTTGAAATTGTTCCTTTTGGTGCTGGTGCCGGAGGGAGTATTCACGGCCACGGTGTGATGAATGGCCGCGATCTGAAAGCATGGCATGATGCGAATAAATCCGGTACTAAAGTACCAGGTATGGTGATGTCAGTTAATCACAATGCCCAGGTGGACAGTATTATCAAAAAAGGCTTAGATAAAGGTGTGTTAGCCCTAGATGAACTACCAGTATCATTGCGTGAACATTTACAGGCATTGTTTGCTAAATGGCAAGAGAATGGTTTAATTGAGTTGGGTGATAACAGATTAAATTTGACACTAGCTGGACGTTTCTGGAATGTAAATATGCTAACAGGTTTGTTTGAGTATTTAGGTTCGAATCCATTATTGGAGCAGGTCGCATAAAGCTGGCAGAGCAAAGACACAAGGTGTATTTTTGCTCTGCTAGGTTTGGCTAAGCGCTAATGCCTGCATGGTAGCCAGGAACGCGAAATAGCTTACGGCATAAATCCAGAAATTGACCGTAAAACACACCAACAAAGCATGACACGACTGCGTTACTTGATACTGCTGTTACGATTTGTTCAAAATCAGCACCGACAGATAATAAAATTAAGGCATAAACAGGTGATTGGAAAGACACATACGCAAACGTATCACCAAATTGTTTTGTTAATTTGCTCTTAACGAATTTAGCACCGGTCTTAATAATAAAGTCACGATATAAACCATATGGATATGCAATGGCAATGTTCACTGGGATTGAAACTACACGAGAAGCTAAAGATCGTTCAAACGACATCCCAGAGACAAAGATCTCAATCAACATTCCCACAACAAAACTAAATACGACCATTGCGAATGTGTCAGCTGCGGCATTACGAACGCAGAAAGGGGCTTTAACTTGCACTTGCTTATCTCCAAGCTAGATTAATATCGTGTGTAAACCGATTGCTCCACCTATTATAAGCTGGCTGCTTATGTCATGGCGGGATATATAGCTATTAAATCACGTATTAAGCAGTTTTAATCACTAAAGATAAGTTGGTTTTTAAGTTTTTTATGTATTTAATACTGGGAATCTATGGAAAATAGAGAGTAAATTCTGGGTGATACAAAACACGCGGTAAATTAATGTGACAAGCTTCAAATTGCTGACCGAAATAAAGGGTCAGCATCTCGTAAGTTACAATTGTGTGTTGACATGTTAGTCAGTTAATTAGGCTGTTAACGTAATTTCGTAACTGGTGAATTTACGTATGTTGATCACGCCAGTATCAAAAAACAGGTATTGACCTTTAATACCTTGTAATATGCCTGATACAACAGGCTCTTTATCAAAGTTGTGTGAAACTATTTTAGTCGGGTGCTGAGTGACAGGGTAGTTAATGGTAACAATATCCGCTTCGAGTTCCTCAATTGCATCTAAGCCATACATCATTTCAATATTACCTAATTGTTCTTCAATTAAA
The DNA here is from genome assembly GCF_900120065.1 of Moritella viscosa. Classification (NCBI taxonomy): domain Bacteria; kingdom Pseudomonadati; phylum Pseudomonadota; class Gammaproteobacteria; order Alteromonadales; family Moritellaceae; genus Moritella; species Moritella viscosa. Next base: position 13,024 of record NZ_FPLG01000119.1, on the reverse strand, counting down.
GGCATTAAACGTACGGCTTCTGCTCTTAAATCAATATCTGTGTTTTCGCCTTTAAGCATGGTACGCCAGTTGGTCTTATCACCAATAAATTCAGCTAATGCGGTTTCGACTAACCCTGATATTTGTCTGGTTTTTACTTTAAAGATCGGCAGACCTTGTGTTGCACCTTGATCAATCCAACGGGTTGGTAATTGAGTATGACGGGTAATACCTACCTTTAATGCAGACGTATTTGAAAGGTACACATAATGGTCAGTCATACAAAAATCATCTGCCCATTCTGGCTGACGACAAGTTCCATGTTCGTAATGGCATGTTTCTGGTTTCATTATGCACATATCACAACTGGCTAACTTGCGTGTACAAACAAAACAATGGCCTTGTGAATAGCTCTTCTTTGTTTTCTTTCCACAGTTTAAGCAGTGTATGTTGCCAGTGTGTGTGAGTGTGATTGGTTTACCGATAAGTTCGTTTAACGGAATAAGTGTATCGTCGAGTGGTAATTGGTAACTGACACTATTATCTGGATTAAGTGTTGAAACCATTTTATTGATATGGCCTGTATATGACATTTTATGATATTCCATTGCTCGTGAAATTATTTTAGGCTTATATTTTTGTTGGTTTACATGTTTATTCTTATTATAGGGGGATAAATCCACGTAAGATTAACAAAAGCCGTGTAATTATAATGTAATTCTATATAATACTTGGTCTGAAATTTCTTTCTACTTATTGTTATCACTTTTAGTCTTTAGATGGCAAAATGCTCAGATTGAATTTTAGTTTTTTATTTACATTGGGTACGTTACTTTGTGTATATAAAAGAAAACTTATCACACGATGTTTAACCGCATCTTAATTTATGCAAACGCTGCATCGTAGGCAGCATCACTGCAAAAGGATATAAAATGCCTGTAATTACTCTTCCAGATGGCGCTCAGCGTCAATTTGACAACCCAGTAACGATTATGGAAGTTGCTGCAGATATCAGTTCTGGTCTTGCTAAAGCGTGTATCGCTGGACGCATTAACGGTGAACGTGTTGACGCATGTGACCTGATCACTGAAGACGCTGCAATTGAAATAATTACTTCTAAAGATGCTGATGGTTTAGAGATCCTACGCCACTCTTGTGCGCATTTACTTGGTCATGCTATTAAGCAATTATGGCCAAACACCAAGATGGCTATTGGCCCTACCATTGATAAAGGCTTCTATTATGATGTCGATATGGAAGAACCAATTAGTGAAGCTGATTTAGCTAAGCTAGAAAAGCACATGAACAAACTGGTTAAGACCAACTATCAAGTTATTAAGAAAGTTGTATCTTGGCAAGAAGCGCGTGACACGTTTGAAGAACGTGGTGAGACTTATAAAGTAGCTATCTTAGACGAGAACATCGGTAAAGATGAAACGCCTGCTTTATATTACCATGAAGAATACGTTGATATGTGTCGTGGTCCACACGTACCAGTAATGAAACACTGCCAGCATTTTAAATTAATGTCTCTGGCTGGTGCATACTGGCGCGGTAACTCAGACAACAAGATGTTACAACGTATATATGGTACTGCTTGGACTGATAAGAAAGAGCTAAAAGCATATATTCAACGTCTTGCTGAAGCTGAGAAACGCGATCACCGTAAAATTGGTAAGCAGCTTGATCTTTACCATATGCAAGAAGATGCACCTGGTATGGTGTTCTGGCATAACGATGGTTGGACAATTTTCCGTGAGTTAGAAAATTTCATTCGTGAAAAATTACGCGAATTTGATTACCAAGAAGTGAAAGGTCCACAAATTATGGATCGTAGCTTATGGGAAAAATCAGGCCACTGGGATAAATATTCAGAAGGTATGTTCTGTACTCACTCAGAAAACCGTGAATATGCGATTAAACCAATGAACTGTCCTGGTCACGTACAGATTTATAACCAAGGTTTAAAATCTTACCGTGATTTACCATTACGTATGGCTGAGTTTGGCTCATGTCACCGTAATGAGCCATCAGGTTCGTTACACGGTTTAATGCGTGTACGTGGTTTTACTCAAGATGATGCACATATCTTCTGTACTGAAAGTCAAATTCAACAAGAAGTATCTGATTGTATCAAGATGGTTTTTGAAACTTACGCTACATTTGGTTTCGAAAATATTGAGATTAAACTATCAACACGTCCTGAAAAACGTGTCGGTAGCGATGAGACTTGGGATAAAGCAGAAAAAGCACTTGCTGATGCACTTACAAATAATGGTTTAAGCTATGACTTGCAAGAAGGCGAGGGTGCGTTTTATGGTCCTAAGATTGAATTCACACTACATGACTGCTTAGATCGTGCATGGCAATGTGGTACAATTCAGCTAGACTTCTCAATGCCTGAGAAATTAGGTGCTGAATATGTGTGTGAAAGTAACGGTCGTGAAACGCCTGTTATGATTCACCGAGCGATTTTAGGTTCACTTGAGCGCTTCATTGGTATTCTAATTGAAGAATATGCAGGACTTTTCCCTACTTGGTTATCACCTGTTCAAGCTGTAGTTATGAACATTACAGACAAACAGGCTGTTTTTGCTACAGAATTTGTAGAAAAAATGAAGAAAGTAGGCATTAGAGCAAAATTAGACTTGAGAAATGAGAAGATAGGCTTTAAAATCCGCGAACATACTTTGAAACGTGTGCCATATCTTTTGGTTATCGGCGATAAAGAAGTCGAATCAGGGGAAATTGCAGTACGTACTCGTAAGGGCGTTGACTTAGGTACTATGAAGTTAGATGACTTCATCAGTAAATTACAAACTGAAGTCAATAGCCGCGGTAAAACAACTTTGGAGGATTCGTTATAAAAGGCGGAAAAAAAGGTCAACAACAAACGACCAGACAACATCGTATCAACGAAGAAATTCGTATACCTGAATGTCGCTTAAACGGTGCTGATGGTGAAGTAATTGGAATCGTATCTATAAGAGATGCACTTGCTAAAGCAGAAGAAGCAAGTCTAGATCTTGTAGAAATTAGCCCGAATGCCGAGCCTCCTGTTTGCCGTGTCATGGATTACGGTAAATTTATATACGAGAAAAGTAAGTCTGTTAAAGAGCAGAAGAAAAAGCAAGTTCGGGTTCAGGTTAAGGAAATAAAATTCCGACCTGGAACTGATATCGGCGATTATCAGGTAAAACTACGCAACCTGACTCGCTTCCTCGAAGAAGGTAACAAAGCAAAAATTACGCTGCGTTTCCGAGGTCGAGAAATGGCGCACCAGAGCTTAGGCTTTGATCTTTTAAATCGTATTAAAGATGATTTAAAAGAAATTGCAGTCGTGGAAGCTTTCCCGAAAATGGAAGGTCGCCAAGCTGTAATGGTGTTAGCCCCTAAAAAGAAATAGTAGGTGCTTCCAAGTAATATGAGTACTAAGTACTCATATTCGCCTTACTATTATTCATTAATATTCAACAATGCGGAGTTATAATGCCTAAGTTGAAATCGAATAAAGGCGCTGCAAAGCGCTTTAAGAAAACCGCTAATGGTTTTAAACGCAAACAGTCTCACCTACGTCATATTTTGACCAAGAAGAGCACTAAACGTAAACGTCACCTTCGTGGTACGCAGATGGTTGCAGCATGTGATGTTGCAGCAGTTTCACGTATGCTTCCATACGCTTAATTTTAGATATAAAAGAGGAAATTAGTTATGCCTAGAGTTAAACGCGGTGTTGTTGCACGTGCTCGTCATAAGAAAGTTTTAAAACAAGCTAAAGGTTATTACGGAGCTCGTTCACGAGTTTACCGTGTTGCTTTCCAAGCCGTTACAAAAGCTGGTCAATATGCTTACCGTGACCGTCGTCAACGTAAACGTCAATTCCGTCAATTATGGATTACACGTATTAACGCTGCTGCACGTCAAAATGGTATGTCTTACAGCCGTTTCATTAATGGCTTGAAACACGCCTCTATTGAAATCGATCGTAAGATCTTAGCGGACATTGCTGTATTCGATAAAGCGGCATTTACTGTACTAGTAAATAAAGCAAAAGAAGCAGTTGCTTAATTTTAATTAAGTAACCGTTATTAAAAGGAGGCCTCGGCCTCCTTTTTTAGTTTTTAGTATAATGATTAAGATTATACCTATAAATAATTAATACCCTTGCCCTATAAAATAGTTATAAATGCCTGTCTACACAGCCTTCTATATACTTGCATAATCCTTTTCTGTAATATCAATTATTCAATTTAAAATGATTTTGAGACTGATATTAAAATTTATGCATTCTTTATTGTCTTTACTATTTTTTATAATTTTAAGTCTACACGCAACTTTTGCACAAGCAGAAGGCGTCGTTATTGATTCTAACTTTAAGGTTGCCCGTCTTGGTACATCAATAGAGTATTTTGAAGATAAAACCAATTCCTATACATTCGATTACTTGTCACAAAGACAATCTGCAATTCCATGGGTTAAAGCTAATCAAGCTCATTTTAATTTTGGCTTTTCAGATAGCACATTTTGGTTTAAGGGTGAAATCGTTAATAAAACGAACCTTGATAAATACTTGATTATTGATTTTGGCGATTCGCTGTTAGATAAAATAGATCTTTATTTGATGCATAAAAATGGACAGTCGGTTGCAAAAAGACTCGGTACGCGTCGTCTGGATGAGGATAATATGTCTAAACTGACATTCGCTACGGGTTTTAAGGTTGAGGCGGGTGAAAGGGTAAGTTACTTCATTCGAATTAAAACAAGTGCCTTTTTACAAACCCCCCTCAGGATTTGGAATGCGAACGATTTCATTGATGAACAATCACAGCATAAATTAATGGTTGGTATGTTTACTGGCCTATTTTTAATGATGATATGTTATTTAATATTTTTATATATTCACCTGCAAGAACCACGAGTCATTCAATATGTGATATTTATCATGTGTTATCTCTCTGTGATATGGATTTTAGAAGGTTTTGGTTTTGTTTATAATGTAAGTTTCATAGCACATTATTATGATTCAATAATCGTGATACTAATGGGTGTGATTGGTTTAAACTTGAGTTTATTTTCACGCCAATTATTAAAGCTAAGATACCGCTCTTGGTTTTCGTTATCGACTAAAGTACTCATGTTCTTCTCGATTGTTGTTATTTTAAGCCCGCTATTACTTTCATTTAAAACAAGTATAGTATTGATGTCTATCTTAGCCCTCGGCATTACGTTATTGTCGATTTTTTGTGGCTTATTTTTCATCCATGATGAATCAAAAGATGTTCGTTTTTATGTACTCTCGTTGGTATATTTCATACTTGGTATTGATATACATATACTAACTCGTTTCGGGTTGCTTGGTCAGAATGAATTTTCTGATTATATTTCTCCATTTTCAGCATTAATTGTACTGGTTTATTTATGTTGGAATTTTGCAAAACAAATGGCACATGATCGGGTTGTAAAAAAGAATGTCGAAAAGCAAATGACATCGGTCAATGAACGCTACTACAGCGTGTTTCAAAATGCAGCCGAGGGTATGTTCACTACTTCACTTGAAGGGAATATATTGGCGATTAATAAGTCAATGTGTAGATTACTCGGTTTCAATAATTTTGACGATATGCAGAAATCAGGGCACTTAACAACGGATGAGTTTTATGCAGACACTGGCTTGCGTGAAAGAATAATAGAAAGACTACGTGTTGAAGGTGAAATTAATAGTATTGAAATGTCTGGTTATGATCGATATGGTGAAATATTCCACGGTGAAATTAATATGCGCCTAAATATACAGCCTGATATAACAGTCATTGATGGTTCGTTTGTTAATACGACAAAACGTAAACAACATGAAATAAAATTGGAATCTATTGCTAAATATGACCAGTTGACAGGGCTTGTAAATCGAATTCATTTTGAAAAGTTGGTTGGTGTATCTTTAGATAGTAAGTGTTCGGTATTAGAAGATAATATTTTACTTTATTTAGATCTTGATCAGTTTAAATTGGTTAATGATATTTGCGGGCATGATGTGGGTGATTCATTATTGAAAAAAATTACCGTGGTTTTAAAATCATTCCTTGATGAAAATGCAATATTGGCACGGTTTGGTGGTGATGAATTTGGTATTCTGCTTAATAACACGGACTTTGATAGTGCGTTGGAAATTGCAGACACTCTTCGCTGTGGTATTGAAAACTTTAGGTTTACACATAATGGGCGACACTTTGTGCTAGGTGTCAGTATTGGTGTTGTTACTTTAGATGAGTCAATTGAAAATTTTTCACAAGCATTGAGTCTTGCGGATACGGCGTGTTTTACAGCAAAAGAGCAAGGACGTAATCGCGTTCATGTATACAGTAAAAGTAATGATGTAATGCTTGGTCATCAACGTGAAATGCGTTGGATCGGTGTATTGCGTGAAGCGTTAGATGCAAATAGATTCGAGCTTGCATTTCAAACTATCAAGCCTTTATCACCTTCAGTTAATGAGGGATATCGCTATGAAATTCTACTTAGATTAAGAGATGAGCAAGGTATTTTACAATCACCAAGTGAGTTCATCGCCGCCGCTGAAAATTATAATTTTATGTCGCAGCTTGATCGTTGGGTTGTTAAAACGTACTGCCAATGGTTATCATCTAACCCTAAACATCTCGAACTTCTTACTTCAGCTTCAATTAATTTATGTGGACAATCTTTAGTTGATCGCAGCATGCATACCTATATAGAAAAAATAATTTCGGCCTATGGTATACCCCCTGAAAAACTGTGTTTTGAAATTACAGAAAGTCAGGCAATTATGGATTTCGATCGAACGATATTGTTCATGAACAAGTTTAAAGATTTGGGTTGCCGCTTTAGTTTGGACGATTTTGGTAGTGGTTTTTCTTCATATAGTTACATTAAACGATTGCCAATTGATCAACTTAAAATTGATGGTTCATTTGTTAAAAATATTGAAACAGATCATGTTGATTACACTATGGTTAAGTCATTTAATGAAATTGCAAAGGCTGTTAATATTAAAACGGTAGCTGAATATGTGGAAAATGAAAACATCAAAAATATCCTGTCTGGAATAGGGATTGATTATGTTCAAGGCTATTTAATAGCCAAACCCGCACTTTTAGTCGATTTAGTTGATATTGAGCACCTAGATTCTGCTTAAGTACTAGCACTTCGGCTTACTTTTGAGTAAAATCATCCATTACTGAATGAATCTATTCACTTTTCCTGCCAACAGGGTGATAAGAAAAACATGCAACACCTCAAAGAAATAATAGTACAGGCCGTAGAAGCCGTAGCAAACGCAACTGACCTCGCAACATTGGACATTGTTCGTGTTGAGTACCTTGGTAAAAAAGGTATTTTAACTGAACAGATGAAAACATTAGGTAAACTGCCTCCAGCAGAAAAACCTAAAGCTGGCCAAGCGATTAATATTGCTAAGCAAGAAGTTCAAAAAGTCATTAACGAGAAACGTGATGCATTACAGCAAGCTGTTTTAGATGCTAAATTAGCAGAAGAAATGATTGATGTGACTGCACCAGGTCGTACCAACCTTAATGGTGGTTTACATCCTGTAACACGTACTATCGAACGTATTGAATCATTTTTCGGTGAATTAGGTTTTGCTGTTAAGTCTGGTCCAGAAGTTGAAGATGATTATCACAACTTTGATGCATTGAATATCCCTGAGCACCATCCTGCTCGTGCGGATCACGATACATTTTACTTTAATCCTAAATTAGTACTAAGAACACAAACGTCTGGTGTTCAAATTCGTACGATGGAAGTTGAAAAACCACCTATTCGTATTATTTCTCCAGGCCGTGTTTACCGTAATGATTACGATCAAACTCACACACCAATGTTCCATCAAGTAGAAGGTCTATTTGTGGACGAAAAGGTAAGCTTTAGCGAGCTAAAAGGTGTGTTACATGATTTCCTAAATAACTTCTTTGAAGAAGATTTAGAAATTCGTTTCCGTCCTTCTTATTTCCCATTCACAGAAACTTCTGCCGAAGTTGATGTTATGGGCAAAAATGGTAAATGGTTAGAAGTACTAGGCTGCGGCATGGTTCACCCTAACGTATTAACCTCTGTTGGAATCGACCCTGAGAAATACTCTGGCTTTGCCTTTGGTATGGGTGTTGAACGTTTAGCGATGCTTCGCTATGGCGTTAACGATTTACGTTCATTTTTCGAAAATGATTTACGTTTCCTCAAGCAGTTTAAATAAGATAGGACTCAATAATGAAATTCAGTAATGAATGGTTACAAACTTGGGTTAAACCAGGTCTTACAAACGAAGAGCTAGCTCATCAAATAACGATGGCTGGCCTAGAAGTAGACGGCATTGATGCTGTTGCGGGTAATTTTACTGGTATCGTTGTGGGTCACGTTGTTGAATGTGGTCAGCATCCAGATGCAGATAAATTACAAGTAACTAAAATTGATATAGGCGCAGAAGAGCTAATCGACATCGTATGTGGTGCAGCTAACTGCCGTGCAGGGCTAAAAGTTGCGGTTGCAACGGTTGGTGCTGTATTACCAGGCGATTTCAAAATTAAAAAAGCAAAACTACGTGGTCAACCATCACACGGTATGCTTTGTTCTGAGTCTGAAATGGGAATGGCTGAATCAGCTGATGGTATCATTGAATTACCCGCTGATGCAGTACCTGGTACTTGCATTCGCGAATTCCTTGGTCTTGATGATGTTACGATCGAAGTTGATCTAACACCTAACCGTGCTGATTGTTTAAGTATCGCAGGTATTGCTCGTGAAGTCGGTGTTTTAAACAACATTGCTGTAACGGCACCTGAATGGACTAACGCAGCGGAAACAAGTTCTGAAACGGTAAGTGTTTCTGTAGACGCGACAGCGCTGTGTCCTCGTTACCTTGGTCGTGTGATCAGTAACCTAGATGTGACAGCGAAAACACCTTTATGGATGGTAGAGCGTCTACGTCGTTGTGGTACTCGTTCAATTGATCCAATCGTTGACGTAACAAACTACGTATTGTTAGAACTAGGTCAACCAATGCATGCATTTGACTTAGCTACTCTAACAGGTGGTATTAATGTTCGTCTTGCAAACCAAGATGAAAAATTAACACTACTTGACGGTAATGAAGTTAAGCTAAATGACAATACACTTGTTATTGCAGATGATAGCGGTGCGATCGCAATGGCTGGTATCTTCGGTGGTGAAAAAACGGGCGTAACGACTGCAACAAACTCTATTTTACTTGAATCTGCATTCTTTAGCCCGCTAGCGATTACTGGTCGCGCTCGTGCATACGGTCTGCATACTGATTCTTCACATCGTTTTGAACGTGGTGTTGATTCAGAGCTTCAGTATCAAGCGATGGAACGTGCAACACAGTTGATAGTTGAAATCTGTGGTGGTGAAGTCGCTCCTATTGTTGATGTGACTACTGAGTCTGCATTACCGGTACATGCGCCAATTAACTTACGTCGTCATCAATTAGATAAAGTAATTGGTTTTCATGTTGAAGATGCGAAAGTAACTGATATTTTAAACAGCTTAGGTTTATCACCTACGTTTGAAAATGATACATGGACAGTTTCTTCTCCATCTTTCCGCTTCGATATCGAAGTTGAAGTAGATTTAATTGAAGAAGTAGCACGTGTATTTGGTTACAACAACATCCCAAATGTTGCACCTGTTGCTCCATTGAAGATGACAGATCATAATGAAGCAACATTACCTGTTCGCCGCATTCGTGATTTAATGGTTGACCGTGGTTTCCAAGAAGCAATTACATATAGCTTTGTTGACCCAAAACGTCAGTTATTATTACACCCTGAAGCAGACCACCTTGTATTACCACATCCAATTTCGATTGAGATGTCAGTAATGCGTGTAAGTATGTTTACAGGTTTGGTAGAAGCTGTTGTAGCTAACCAAAAGCGCCAGCAACAACGTATTCGTTTATTTGAAACTGGTCTTACTTTTATTAAAGATGAATCAGTTGAAAATGGCGTGCTTCAAGTTCCAATGCTTGGTGCAATCATCGCGGGTACAGCAAATGCTGAATCGTGGAATCAAGAGAGTAAGTCTGTTGACTATTTTGATCTTAAAGGCGATTTAGACGCATTATTAGATCAAACATGTAACACTGATGCATTTGTACTTAAACGTGCAAGTCATCCTGGATTACATCCTGGTCAAAGTGCTGAAATCTTCTGTGGTGATCGTTCTGTTGGTCATATTGGTACTATCCATCCTTCACTAGAGAAGAAGTTAGGCCTAAATGGTTCAACTATTATTCTTGAGATTGAACTAGCTACATTAACATCCCGTAAATTGCCGCAAGCTGTTGAAGTTTCTAAGTTTACTTCGAACCGTCGTGACATTGCTATGATTGTTAAAGACGACGTTAACGCTGGTGATGTTCTCAACTTCATCAAAAAAGTTGGCGGGAATCAGTTAGTTGGCATAAACTTGTTTGATGTATACCAAGGTACTGGTGTTGCAGAAGGTCATAAGAGCCTAGCAATCAGCTTAACCTTACAAGATATCTCACGCACCTTGGAAGAAAAAGAAATATCTGAAGCAGTAAATAATGTTGTGGAAGCTATCTCATCTGAATTCAATGCATCCTTGAGGGATTAATTTATGGCACTAACCAAAGCTGATATTGCTGAAACTTTATTTAACGACGTTGGTCTGAGTAAACGTGAATCTAAAGAAATGGTAGAAGCTTTCTTTGAAGAAATTCGCTTATCTTTAGAAGTTAACGAACAGGTCAAAATATCTGGATTTGGTAATTTTGACCTTCGTGATAAAGGTGAACGACCTGGTCGTAATCCTAAAACAGGTGAAGATATACCAATTACAGCTCGTCGCGTTGTGACTTTTAAACCAGGTCAGAAGTTGAAAGCGAAAGTTGAAACTATTTCAAAAGATTAGAGTTTAATCTGATAATAAAAAACCGGCCAATGCCGGTTTTTTTATGCCTGTTATAAACGAATGTTCATTACAGTTACAGATATATTATTACCCTACAACGTAATAAAAGAAGTAGGGCTGTAATGGTAAGAGCTTATCCGCCTAGCTTATCTGATGCGATATGGTATTCAGGGTCTTCAATTAAATTAACCTCGATCATATCACCAGCACGTTTCATTAGTTGCTTACATTCTAATGAAAGATGGCGTAAGTGTAATACTTTACCTTCTGCAATATAACGTTCAGCCAGTGTATCGATAGCTTCAATTGCTGAGTGGTCACATACGCGTGAGTTAGCAAAGTCGATAATTATATCTTGTGGATCTGCAGATGCATCAAATAACTCTAAGAAATGGCTAACAGAACCAAAGAATAATGGACCATTCACTTTGTATACTTTACTACCAGATTCTTCGATAGATTTTTCTGCATTGATATGTGCGGCATGTTCCCAAGCAAAACGTAATGCAGACACAATAACACCGATGATCACAGCAACAGCTAGATCAGTAAATACAGTAACAACCGTAACAAGGACAATTACAAATGTATCTGCCTTTGGGATTTTACGTATTACACGGAAAGTTGCCCATTCAAATGTACCAATCACAACCATGAACATTACACCCACAAGTGCAGCTAGTGGAATTACCTCGATAAGTGATGAGAAGAATAGGATAAAGAGTAATAGTGATATTGCAGCCGTGATACCAGATAAACGACCGCGACCACCAGAGTTGATGTTGATCATTGATTGGCCAATCATAGCACAACCACCCATAGCACCAAAGAAACCGTTAACGATGTTTGAGGCACCCTGTGCAACACATTCTCGGTTACCTTTACCACGTGTACCAGTCATCTCATCAATAACGGTTAATGTTAATAGTGATTCAATAAGACCAACAGCTGCAAGAATTAATGAATAAGGTAAGATGATATAGAGTGTTTCTAGTGTAAACGGCACACTTGGAATACTAAAGCTTGGTAATGAACCTGAAATAGTCGCATTATCATCGCCCGTCATTGAACGAACAAAATCAACAACTGTACGCGTATCTAGTCCCATGTAATAAACAATTAGCGTCACTGTTACAATCGCAACAAGTGAAGAAGGTACTGCTTTTGTTAGTTTCGGTAGGAAATGAATAATAGCCATTGTAAGGGCAACAAGACCTAACATGATATAAAGCTGTGAGCCTTGTAACCAAGCTAGATCACCATTAGTGTCAATGAATTTGAATTGACCTAATTGCGCTAAGAAAATGACGATAGCTAGACCATTCACAAACCCCATCATTACTGGGTGTGGTACGATCCGAATAAACTTACCGAGCTTGAATACACCTGCAAGTACTTGCAATAAACCGGCAAGCACAACGGCCGCAAATAAATATTGTACGCCATTGTCAGCTACAAGCGATACCATTACAACTGCCATCGCACCCGTAGCACCAGAGATCATACCTGGACGGCCGCCAAAAATGGCTGTGATTAAACCGACCATAAATGCTGCATATAAGCCGACTAGCGGTTCAACACCTGCAACAAAAGCAAATGCAACAGCTTCAGGCACAAGTGCGAGTGCGACGGTTAAGCCAGACAAGACATCATTTTTTACTGATGCTATGGAATATTTTGGAAATTCAAACATAAATTATAAGTTACCGAGTTGTCATTAATGAATAAAAGTAACAGAGTTATGTCAATTTGACATGACCTGTGTTTAAAAATAGTACTAAAAAAGCCGCATTTTATGCGGCTTTTAAATTTAGCTAATTGTTATTTTTATTTAGCTAATGTGGTTGGCGATTTACTCTGTGAAGAAGCAAATTGGCTACCAGCAGGTCCAGCTGCAACATCAATTGATGAGCGCTGTACTACACCTACTTTAGCAACAAAATTAATTGTTGAAGGTGAAACTTTCTGAGGTGTTGCCATCTTAACTGTGAAGTTAGTTTTCTTTGAAGTTGTCCCTTGTGCTTGTAATGCAGGTAAAGAGATAACTTCAATAGGTTGATAGGCAAAAGGTTCGTCAATCCCAAGAGGAGCTGGTGCTTCA
>NZ_FPLG01000025.1:0-666 GCF_900120065.1 Moritella viscosa | reverse complement strand
CCTTTCGGCTAGGTCGTTCGTGTTATACCAACGCACTTCATTTCATGCTGGCAGCAAGGACAAATTCTGATGACTTTGGCAGTGAACGTTGCTACGAGTTTAGGTATTTTCCAATTGAACAGATACAGTAATATAGCTTGAATTCGCACTCTCAGCCGTTTGGCATTACCATGTAAAAAACCATAATCCCGCACTCGCTGTAATCCTTTGGGAAGCACATGTTGCAAGATGAGCCAGAGAAATTGCAGCGTCGGCAAGGTTCTGGTTTTTATTGCTTGAGTTTGTCCATCTTTATAGTTGAATGTCACGGTATTATTGCTTGTGTCGATGATGTCTTTATCAGGCAATACACCGCGATACAAATAGCGAGATAGATATTGTAAAGCGGGAAGACCGTAACCAACCTTACGGCAATCAACGACCCATTTAGTGGGTAATGTGTCAGCGTTCGCTAGCGATAAATCAGCGTGCTGATTGATTGCATCAATCATTCTCGCTCGCCAGACTTTAGCTAATGCAAAGGCGTTAAACAGATAGTTACTCTTACCTTTATGCCATTGGTTTCGCGTTTTATTGTAGCTGCCATTGGCGACTATAATGTGTAAGTGGGGATGTAAATTACGTTTCCTGCTGTGAGTATGCAAAACGGTGGTGAAGCCAATTTCA
>NZ_FPLG01000115.1:0-68390 GCF_900120065.1 Moritella viscosa | reverse complement strand
TAGAATTAAACCACATCAGATATGACAGCAGAACAAAAAAAGACTCTTCCACCTAAAGGAGCTTCGTATCAAATTATAGTCGATGGCATTGTAAAATGGACATTACTGGAAAAAGCTTATAAGAGTTTAGCGATTGGTTAGAGGAACATACTGAAGTGAGTGAACTTTGGGTGGGTTATTTCAGGAAGAATACAGGAATTACAAGCCTTACATGGTCTGAATCGGTAGATGTTGCTCTTTGTTTTGGCTGGATTGACGGTATACGAAAAACAATTGATGAACAAAGCTATAAGATTCGCTTTACTCCGCGCAAAATGACGAGTGTATGGAGTGCTGTGAACGTAAGAAAAGTAAAAGCATTAGTAGAGCTTGGAAAGATGAAACCAGCAGGGATGCACCTTTTTAACAACAGAAGCGATGCACAAGGTTATTCCTCTGAACAAAGAAATGTGCAACTTGCCAGAGAATATGAAGAGAAAATCAAGCTAAATCAGCCAGCTTGGCTATTCTTTACTAATTTAGCACCATCATATAAAAGAGACTCTATCTGGTGGATAATGAGTGCTAAAAAAGAAGAAACACGATTAAAGAGGCTTGGTATATTGATTGCTTCATCTGAAGCTGCGCTAAAAATACCAACTTTACGAAAGAAGTAATCATTTTACCGACTAAGTAGCGTCGCCATCAGAGGATTATTATGAATTCTGCAGTTTTAGTTATTGATGTTCAGTCGATCTTATTCGACCCGGAACCTCACCATATGAATCCCAAGTGATATTAGATAAAATTTATTCAGCATGAGCAGCCTAATTCCGTGATTGAGTATAGCTGCGACGGTTGGAAGTTACAGTCGACACTCATTACACAAGCATGTGACCATTTTGTTCGAAAAACAACGCCAGATTTATTCTTGAATACGAATCTCCAAAGTCAGCTAAAAGCGTTAGGAGTCGATAGCCTAATAGTATGTGGTTATGCGTCTGAGTTTTGTGTTGATACGACAGTTCGGAGAGCTGCAGGTTTAGGCTATCCAGTGAGTTTGATATCAGATGATCATACTACTCATAATAAAGATCATGCCACAGCGGCTCATATTCAAGCACACCATAATGCCACATTACCCAATATATCTAGCTTTGGTGTAAAGATTGAAGCAATTCTTGCAGAAAGCCTTAGGGGACAGGGCTAACAAGTGTTCAAAATACTTTATCGAATCTAAAATGAGATCGTTATAGGGCTAGTTGGCTAACGCATCTCAGTCCTATTTTTATTTAACCCACAAACTACACTTTTTACCTACTGCTAACCACAAGCACCAGTTATTCATCGCCTAATTATGATTCTGTTATCTCCCAAGGTTCATACATAGAATTATCAGGTTTAACGCGGATAATGCCGCTTGGTAACATCAGTAATAGCTCCACCAACAAGTATCTTCAAAAATTACGCCTACCTTTAATAATTTACCTGCCATTTACCTTTGGGTGGAAAGTATTCTATTTATATCCTTATGTATCCATTTGCTCGAAAATAAAACCATTTTGGGTTGTGAATCAACCAGATGTATACGTTTTTATTAGAATGTTCATCTAAACAGGTAAATATAAATACAAACACAAATACCTAGGTGATAATAATTCTCATTGTTATTTGGGTGTGGAATATGAAAGAATATATTACTTATAATTTTAAATATTTCAATGCAGTTCAAGAATCCTAGTCATATTTTAATGGATTCGGTAGCCCTTTGTGACATGTTTCACCTTCGTTTAAGTTGTTCTTGTGAAAGCATAGAAATCCATTAGCAAAATGGAGGCGAGGTAGTGAAAAAATATCATGTTCCTTTTGGTTAGAATCCAAAAGGTCATAGGCAACTTACTTATTACTTACTTACGATAAAGAGGAAAAAATTATGATACGACAAGTCAGCCTTATAATGCTTACTATGTTGGGACTCACTGCTACAACAGCTAGGGCGGCTGAAATTAATGAGCCTGTCGGTTTAGCTATTAATATGTTGAGCGGGTTGCAGGATGTAAGTTCTGTGAATTATATTAATGGGGAATATTTACTCGATGACGATGTTGTCGCACCTTCATTGAAAGAGATAAGAACACAAGTTTTGAATGGAAATAAACGCTATTTTTTAGACTTTAGTAATATTAACAATGAAGTAGATAAAAATATTGCAAAAGGAAAATTACGTCATAGTATCGGGATCGGATTAGCTGGTGATATGATTATAATTAGCGGACATAAAGGTGAGCTGATGTTCTCTCAGTTAGATGGAGGTGATGATCCAAGAATTACTCTGCTAGAAGCTGGGCCAAAGCAATTATCGCGAAGCCGTCGTAGCTTAACTCCAAATAATACTATCCCTGCAATGTCTTATTATGTCGATGTAAGTCATCGTATCACCGATCAAGAATGTAATATGACATGGGATACTTTCGATGGCCCGATTAGAGGCTATAACCGATGTGAAAACGCGAATATTTCTTTAATTTATAAGGTAAACCTTCTGCGTTCACTGCAATTCGGTACACAAGGTTCTTTAACACCAGATGCAAAAATAGTGCGAATAAGTATTGACGATTCAACTCAGGGAGCGGGGATTCATCTAAATAATAGACTTGCAGGGTCTATTATAACGTCTAGAGGGATTCCGTGGCCAGAAGGCGGAAATGAGGCGGAATTTGTTACTACGGCTATAGCAAAAAATTATGATTTTAATTTCACTGCGCAAAATGCTAAAGCTAAGGTTTTAAGAACGTTACCATCAAAAAATCTTAACGCTAACTATACTCATAAAGAAACTTCAACGTTTAATATTGGTATCAGTGGTGGTGTAGAGGCTGACAAAAGTGGTCCTAAAATAAAATTAGATGCCAATATGGGCTGGAGTGAATCTAAATGGTTAACATTTGATACTCGCGATTATCGTGTTGAATTAACTAATAATGATGAACAGCATGTCGGGTTTAAATGGGCAAGACAACAATATTCAAATGCTGAGTCAATTAGAAATGTAAAAACGCATGGTATTAGTGCTGATCTAGGTATCCCTGCAAATCTAAGTCTTATTAATCCAATTGGTTACGCAAGTTTTAAACCTCAAATAGAGGTTATTTATAAAGCGTCACCAAGAGAAACAGGAACAACGGACATTATCATCGACTCTGCTGTAGATATAACAGGCTTCAGATACCGCTCAAGTGTAACCGGACTTTTCGGTGTTCGTACATACTATTCCAACGATAGTGATAATCAGACTTCACGTGTAAGTAAAAAAGAGACTATTATTGTCGATTGGGATCACCCGGTATTCACTGGTGGGCGTCCAGTAAACTTGCAATTGGCACACTTTAATAATAAGTGCATATCTACGGATAATAAACAGAATGTTACTATTCAGACATGTGAAGAAAGTAGCCATCAACAAGCCTTTATTTATAGCCGAACTGGGCAATATGTTAGCGCACGGAATACTGATCTATGTTTAGATGCTAAGAACTTAGGCCACTTACAAATCTGTAATTTACGCGTAAGTCAACGCTGGGAATGGAAGGAAGGAACCGAACAGCTACAAAATAAGCGTTATAAGACGTACTTAGGGCATAATAAAACGACAGGTAAGCTGAGTTTAATTTCTGATGAAGATAGTGATACCAGTATCGAACTGTATACATCTTACGTTGATGTTTTTCACTAATCCTCTGAGCATAAAAGCTAACGTTTAAAGCTAGCAGGTATTTAATTTAGCCCTCAATCATGAGGGCTTTTTGTTATCTATAGAGTGTAACTGACGTCAAGGGGAACGCATGAATTCCTAGATGGAGAAATAGCGCTAATAAACTGTATCTATGAATAGCTGCAAGCAGGTGTAAGGGAGTATAAGCAAGTGTAAGGGAGTTTAAGCAAGCGATTTTAATTTATCCTATAGTGGCTATACTGACCAGAATTTATATATATAGATAATAACTTGAGAGATAGTATGTTTTTTACGAGAAAGTCACCTGCAATACAAAAACCTACTTATAACGATAATGTTGTCGACTCTATAAATAACTCAGTAGCAGCGATTGAATTTGATAACAAGGGAAACATAAAAACGGCTAGCCCACTTTTCCTTAAGGCGTTAGGGTATAGTCTTTATGAAATTGAAGGTGAGCATCACCGTATTTTTTGTAACCGAGAATTTAGCATGAGTTATGAGTATAAAAATTTTTGGAATGATCTTTCTCATGGAAAGGCCCAGTCTGGAACATTTAAGCGCTACAAAAAATCTGGAGATGAAGTTGTTATTGAAGCGACCTACTTTCCCATTTTGAAAGAGGGGGTTGTAGATGGGGTCATGAAAATAGCCAGTGATATCACTATTCAATATAATCAAGCACAGACTCAAAAGGATTTAATTACAGCGCTTAATTGTAGCTTTGCAGTTATTGAATTCGAGCCGAATGGAACAGTGACCGATGCAAATACACTTTTCTTGGACACTTTTTCATATAAATTAGATCAAGTAAAAGGTTCGCATCATCGCATATTTTGCTTCGATAGCTTTTACCAAGAACAACCAGACTTTTGGGAAAGGCTTTCCAAGGGGCATACCTTTTCTGGACGTTTCTTACGAAAAGATGCTAATGGGAAACAAGTATGGATCCAAGCATCTTATAGCCCTGTTTTTGATGCGAATGGCAAAGTATATAAAGTAGTAAAACTTGCATCAGATATAACGTCAGACGTAATGAGAGAGTTAGAAATATCAGATGCTGCAAACATTGCATATAGTACTGCAGTCGAAACATCTCAAGTAGCTCTAGAAGGAAGTAAGGTACTTAATGATTCCGTAGAGCTTTCTAATAAGATGTTGGGAAGTATAAACTTATCAATACAACAGGTAGAAGAGCTGGGAATTTTATCTAAGGATGTTTCTGAAATTGTTAAAACTATTAGTGGGATTGCTGCACAAACGAACCTACTAGCGCTAAATGCTGCGATTGAAGCGGCAAGGGCGGGTGAGCAAGGGCGAGGTTTTGCTGTTGTTGCTGACGAGGTTCGCCAACTTGCCTCTCGCACATCAGCATCAACGGAAGAAATCAACTTAGTTGTAAGCAAAAATCTTGTATTGACTAATGACGTGACGGATTCTATGACTAAAATTGGCTTTGTAGCAGATGAAACTAATTCAAAAATAACAGAAGTATCTTCTATTATGAATGAAATTTATGAAGGTGCCGAAAATGTATCAACAGCAGTTAATAGCTTTAAAGAGCGACGTTAATTATTAACACTTAGGTTGCGATGTCATCGATCTTCGTTATAACAGAATTTCGCAGTTGATGGGGCTTTATATGTAATGAATAAGAGTAAATAGCACTTTTGATATTTATTTCTACTCTTCCAAAGTTACACCGTGTACATGTCAGATTAATTTACACATTAAGAATAAGAAATAACGTGAGCCCTTTAAACAAAGGGCTCGGCGTCTTGGTCTGGTTATTGCAAAACATTTATAGAGAAAAGCTAAAGTATACAATTTAGGTTGTAGAAAATTATATGCATACTCAGTAATTCTCGCAAAATGACCCGATTAAGGAAAGATTATGAAAATTATAAAACTATGTAGAAAAGCTGCATTGTTATCGTGCTTTTTAATCTCTGGTATTGCAAATGCGGGACTCATTAATGGCAGCTTTGAGGTTCCTGTCATTGCTGGTTCGAATCAAATGGTAGCTCCTGCAGCAATGCCTGGATGGGAAACAACAGACAGTGCATTTGAAGTGTGGTCAAGTGGATTCTTAGGTCATCCTTCGCATACGGGAAATCAATTTGTTGAAATAAATGCTTACATTGCAGGCACTTTGTCGCAGGTAGTGTCAGGTATATCTGCCGCTCAAGAGATTGGTTGGGAGTTCGCTCATCGTAGTCGTACAGGCGGTGTAGAAACAATGCGTTTACAAATTACAGACTTGGGTATTGATAATACATTTGGGACTTCTGATGATACCGATTTGTTTAACGATACATTCGCTGCGGGTATCAATACTTGGCAAGTTAATTCAGGCTCTGGGATATTCGCTTTGGGCAACGATATTAAATTTGCATACTCTGCTGTAATTGGCGGTTCTATCGGTAACTTACTTGATTCGGCCTCTTTTGGTGTAGGTGTTGCATCGGTACCAGAACCATCAACTCTAGCTATCTTCTGCTTATGTATCTTAGGACTAGCAACTAGAGCAAGAAAGGGCGTATAGGTAGTCGAGCTAGAGTTAATGTTTTAAAGTTTGGCATACTACATTCGGTGAGTAATGGTAGAAAAAGTGCAGGTAGTTTTATAGTCTGCGCATACAAAAAAGCCTCATTAAAGAGGCTTTTTTAATTACATGTTTTGCAAAAAACTAAAATACGGTAGTGTCTTGGAACAAACCGACTTTAAGATCTTTTGCAGTATAAATGACTTTACCATCGACAAGCATTTCAGCGTCAGCAATACCCATTACCAAACGACGAAGTACAACACGCTTCATGACAATCTTGTACGTTACTTTCTTGTTTGTTGGTAATACTTGGCCTGTGAATTTAACTTCACCTACACCAAGAGCACGACCTTTACCTTTAGCGCCATTCCAACCAAGGAAGAAGCCAACTAATTGCCACATTGCATCTAGGCCTAAGCAGCCTGGCATAACAGGATCACTGTCAAAGTGACAGTCAAAAAACCATAAATCAGGAGTAATATCTAGCTCTGCAATGATTTCACCTTTACCGAACTCACCGCTTGTGCTATCAATGTTTAGAATGCGATCCATCATGAGCATATTGTCTTTTGGAAGACGAATATCAGATTCAAATAACTCACCGTTACCACATTTAACTAAATCTTCTTTACCGAAGCTGTTGCGCTCTGTTGCTGACATAGGTACCACTTGAACCTCTAATTCGTTTATCATAATAATATCCTTGTTATCTTGAAGCCATCTTAGCGTACATCTGTAAGCTAGACAAGTCCAATCAGTTGTCACGTCCCTGTTTAAAGGTTATTCTAGCGTACAATTGTTTAAGTTTTTTTACAAAGCTAGATTCATCATCTTCTAATTTATCATCAATCTCTTCGGAAAGTTTCTGAATTATGCTATAGATGCCTTCATTTTCATCAAGGTCGCCGGCTTTGATATCCATTAACAGTTCGATAGCTTGGTCTATGTGTGTAATAGGGTAGATAGCCAGTTGATTTTGGTTCACTGCAGTGATGAGTTTATCACTTAAATTTAAGTTTACGTTATTTGCTGCAGGAATTAAAACACCCATATTAGTTTGACCGTTTAATTCACAGATACGTAGGAAACCTTCTAGCTTTTCATTAATCCCACCGACAGCAAGCACATTACCAAATTGATCTATTGCACCGGTAACGGCAAGGTTTTGCGCAATTGGTTTCTGTGCCAGTACAGAAAGTAATGCGCAGGTTCCCGCTAATGCCGCGCTATCACCATCAATTTCACCATAGGATTGTTCAAATACTAAATTGGCACTAATCGGTAGTGGCATTGGCTTTGCAAAAGTGTGCGTAAAAAATCCTTGAATAATCATCATAGATTTAGCGTGTATATTACCCGCTAATTCGGCTTTTCGTTCAACATCTGAAATATCACCGTCACCATTTAAATGTCCTGTTGCTGTAATACGAATGGGCTCACCAAAGCTTTCTGGGTGACCGTCTATTTCAAGAACAGATAAACCATTAATTTGACCTATTTTAACACCATTGGTTTCTAAGATAATTTGTTTTTCGATAATACCTTCGTTACTCAGTCGAATGTGCGTATTTAACGCTTCGTGTTGCAGTGTTAACACAGTATTTAAGGTATCACGATCAATCATTTCTAACTTTTGTTCAGAAGCCACATGATGGCAATAGCTCAACAATGTCATTAATTTTGATTCATTTAAGCTAAGGTAGTTATTATGTTCACACCAACGACTGCTTAATTGCAGTAGGCGTGTTAGTCCGTTTGAAGACAAGGGAAGCAACTGAGATTCAGTGATTAATGATTTAATATAACCGATGTATTTTTCGATATTTTGATCGGTGACGTTAAACTCAGCAGGAAAATCGATAAATGAATTCGTAATACTCGACAGTTCTCTATCACCTTCAGCTAGCTGGCTAATCGCGAGCCGATCACCGAGTAAAATGACTTTCACATCGATTGGGGCTGGATCTGGCTTTAATTCTGTTTGTACTGCTTGGTTACTTGAACGCCAATCCAGTGTTCCTTGTTTCATCACCGCTTTTAATTGATACCACAAATCGGGATTGTTAATTAACTCATCAATCTTGATAAGGATATAACCACCATGAGCTTGGTGTATCAGGCCTGGCGTTAGTTGAGCCACGTTGCTGTTGTAACTGCCGTTTTTATAAAGCGTGTCTTGATTACCAAATAAAGTGGTTTGGGTAAGATTACTTGCATCAACGAGATTCGATGTTACCGTCTCGCTATTGGTAAGGATCTTAAATGCGTGTTCAACATTAAACTCATTGAGATTTGATAGCAGTGGCAAAAGGCTTGGATAAGGTTTAATGATGCACGAATTTAACTGTTCGTCCGACCATTTACCTGTCGCAATGATGCTATCAATAAGTTGCTTGAACAAGACTGTTTTATCTCGCCAAATTTCAAAGGCATGTGCACGTCCGATTTTTGTTACATCTTCGATATAACAAATGGATTTAGCACGTTTAGCCGACATAGAGGACAACATATCTGAAAATGATTTGGTGTGTTCAAAGCCTTCAAAATCGGTTGCTATAAGTAGTTTAGCGCTTACTGTATTGTGGAATAATGCGAATAATTTATTATTTTGAGGGTATAACTGGTCTCGCTTTACTGTATCAAACTCATCGAGTTTACAGCGCGAACCAAGATCAAAGACAGGGACTAATTTATCAGCAACAATTTTCTCAATTAACAAGGCTATCACTCATTGGAAGGTAGATAGTTAAATTATATGAGATTGTCGTATAAACAGATAGGATTATTCACATGTTGTCATGAATTGATGCTTTAAAGCGGAATTAATAACCAGAACTGACGGTGTTAACAAAAATGGCCATTATTTTATAAGTGTTTATATTTACGATTGATAGTCCAAAACTAACCCCATAAAAAATGTGTATAAACTGATACACATCGGGGTTAGCTGGACGCATGATTAATGTTTTTTTATTACCACATTAGATCATCAGGGATCTGGAAATCAGCATACGGGTCGTCTTCTTCCACTTCCGTTGAGGTGTTTTCATTCAGTACCAGTACGTATGCTTCATCAACAGCTCTAATTTTGTCGATAGCAATACCTGGCATAACATAAGACTTACCTTCAAGTACACATAAACCAATTTGACCTTTAGTTAATGCGTTATAGCTTGGTTGATCGACAGATAGTGTCTTAACCTTGTTATCAAGCACATAGTTAAACGACAACTCACCAGCGAAATCCGTGATGTGAAGTTGTTGAATCATTTGCTTCACTTTGCCATGCTCGGACTTAAGCTCAATTTTTTCTTGGATCACTTTATTTCGATCTGCATCTAACTGTGCTTGAGCTTCTTTTTGGGCTTTAATATCATCTTGTAGACTGGTGTCTGCTGTCTGCTGATTTTTACGCACAGCTTTATTTTTTTTATTTTTTTCTTTACGGATTTTCTTCGCTTTTTTTTCATCGCCTAAACCGGCTTTTAAAAGCTGTTCTTGTAATGATGCCATGGTTTTGAATTCCTGTAGTTTTCGTTTATGCGCGGATCATAGCAGTGTTAACTTTAATTCGCCAGATCCAAACACGGATAGACATTATCATTGATTTTAGTGATCAAAAAAGGCGGTGATTAGCCGCCTTTTTAATATTAAACTCGGTAATAAGCGTGATTATTGCTCGATACCTGTAATTAACCATGGTGCATTTTCTTGTGTCAGATTACGCTCTAAATGCCACACTTCGTTGATGTCTGCTTCTACATCTTCATGGCCATCACGGTAGCGACCATTAAATTTAACACTTACTTGCGAAAGTGATGCTGTAGATTCAGCACGAACTAACTCTGCGTCAAGGAACATTACTTCTGTATGTTGCTCGCCTTCAAGTTCTTTACGTTGTACACGTAATTCATTGTATAACTCGATGGATACGTATTCTTGGATTGTGTCTAAATCATTTTCATTCCAAGCTTTCTGTAGTGTTTTATAATGACTACGCGCACCCGTTAAGAAATTCGTTAAATCAAAGTCTGCTGGTAGGTTAAATGGCACATCATTGCTGACGCCAGAAAAACCGCCTTGGCTTGCGTTGGTAAACGTTGCATCAGATGGTGCTTCTTGTCTAAATGCTGGACCACATGCAGTTTGCGGTGAGCCTTGTTGTGATGCTGCTTTTGCCCGCATCATGCCTTTGAACAAGCGGAATAATAAGAAGGCAACACCGGCCATGATAATCATGTCCATGAATTGGAAACCTTCAAAAGCACCACCAAACATAGATGCGATTAAGCCACCAACAAGTAGGCCACCTAGCATACCGCCTAGCATGCCTTTTTTGCTCATACCTGGTTTAGCAGGTGTTGCTGCCGCAGGCGTTTGTTTTTGTGGTGCTGTCTTGTAGCTCTTACCAAAAGATTTACTGCCACCGAATTTTTTAGCGTGTACTTCAGGCGCCGCTAATGAGAAAGCGAATACCATCATTAGAACAGTTAAAATATTTTTCATTATATCCCTTCAATTAATACAAATGTCGTACGCGTATTTTACGTAACAGCATAATAGCAATGGTGTCGCAGGCGTCAATTGCCTTTGGTTACTATTTACACTAGTTGACATAAAATGTCGGTGAAATTATTTTATTTAATTCA
This sequence comes from Moritella viscosa, assembly GCF_900120065.1. Classification (NCBI taxonomy): domain Bacteria; kingdom Pseudomonadati; phylum Pseudomonadota; class Gammaproteobacteria; order Alteromonadales; family Moritellaceae; genus Moritella; species Moritella viscosa. The sequence goes on along the minus strand of NZ_FPLG01000115.1, from coordinate 57,481 downwards.
TAAAGTGATCTGTGCGGGGTTTATTTGTGTCTCTTTTCAAATTTAAGCAAAGAAAGTTGATTTAATATTCTTAATATTTATTCTGGATATCGCGATACTTGGTTATAATAAATGAGTAGATAGCGAATAGTATGATGGCAAATTTGAGAGAGGAATTTTGATACTAGCGAAAATAATAGCAATGGCCGGTTTAGCGGTCTCATTAGGTGTATATGCTAATGGTAATATCGAAACTATAACGCCCGAGGTTAAACCTTATGTAGTCGGTGGTGTTGATGGGAAAGCATTAGAATTACCCTGGCAGATATATTTAGAGATAGAAAAGGGCGGTACCACCTATGCTTGTGGTGGTACGTTAGTTACTGATAGGTGGGTTGTCACCGCTGCTCATTGCATAAATAAATTTGTGAGCAATTCAGTGTTTAGTCCTATTGATGCAGACCAACTCACCGTTTACTCCGGCGGGATAGATCGGTCATTGAATGCTGGCATGTCGAGTAATAGTGTTATACAGGTAGTTGCAAATCCAGGATATGATCATTCATTAAACACTGGGGATATCGCGTTACTTCAATTATCTGGACCTGTAGAGTTACCTGCACAAGCAATTAGGTTAATGGATAACGTATTGCAAGTGGATGCGGACTTAGAGTTTGGTCAAGCAGTCCGAGATAATCTAGTCTTATCCGGTTGGGGGCGTACATCCACTGATGGTACAAAAAGTACGAACATTTTACAAAAAGTAATGCTTGATGGTGTGGCTGATGATACCTGCGCCCTCGCTTGGGGCCGGTCGGGTTTCGAAACAAGTTTTATTTGTGCAAATGCACATAACAAAGGTTCTTGCAGTGGCGATTCTGGCGGTCCACTCATATGGCAAGATAAAAATGCGATTAGCGATAATGATCGGGGTTACCGATTAGCTGGTGTCGTCAGTTTTGGTAATTCGCAACAATGCGCTTTAAATTCACTACCTGATGTTTACACTGAAGTTAGTAGCTTTTACGATTGGATTATAGACGTGATTAACAAAACTTGTGTATATACAGAACCTGCCTCTTCTTTTACACAAGATATATTTACGGCTGAAGTGGCGCCGTTACCACAGAGTAAAAAAGGTGGCGGGATAGGTTATTCATACCTACTTATATTAACGGGTTTTCTACTATATCGTCGAAGAAACTAAAATTGAGAATATCTCTATATTAATAGGCCTATACTTACGCTATAAGATATTTATCTAGGGCGTAAGTATGGTCAACCTAAAGCTGAATCTTAGCCTTCCATCAATTTGTTTTATTCTTGTTATTTTACTATTGCATAAACCTGTTCATTCTCAGCCTTACGCTATGCCCATACTCGGTTCAAGGCTAATTGGTCAGCCGATACAATACACAGTGAAAGTGGGGGATTATTTTCATGCGATTGCGGAGCAATACAATGTTGGTATGATGGCGTTAATGGCATCGAATCCGACTGTTGATCCCTTTTTACCTCGACCTGGGACTGTGCTAGAGTTACCAACCAGTATGCTGCTGCCTGACGCGCCATATAAAGGGATTGTGATTAACTTACCTGAGCTCAGGTTATACTACTTTCCTCAAGGAAAAAACATCGTGCATGTATTTCCGGTTGGTATTGGACGGGAAGGACGTACGACACCACAGATGAACAGCTTTGTTAAAGCGAAGCTCAAAGATCCAATCTGGACGCCAACCCCCTCTACACGTGCAGAGTATTTACAGAAGTTTAAAACTGTGTTGCCTCGTTATGTGGATGCCGGTGAACATAATCCATTAGGGCGTTTCGCATTACAACTTGCTTATGGGCAAAGTAATTATCTTATTCATGGAACGAATCAACGTTTTGGTATTGGGATGAGGATAAGTGCGGGTTGTATTCGAATGAATCCAGACGATATTGAGTTGTTATATACTCGCGTAGCGATAAATGAACCTGTAAGAATTATAAATAAGCCAATTAAATTTACGATTGAACCAAATGGTCAGTATTTAGTTGAGGTTCATACCCCCTTATCTTCTGAAACATTAGATGGAGATCTTAACATGGCAGAGACTATAGATAGATTTGAACACCATAAGCTTGATGAAAAGGCCCTCAATAATGCGTTACTGCTACACTACGGGTTACCTGTTAATGTCAGTATTTAATATGAAGTTGAATTGTTAATAGGGGAAATAGGTCAACACTCACTATTGCTAACCTATCCAATGTATTGACCACTACAAAACAATGTTGTTAATTATTTACTATAAGATGCGGCGATATTATCGATGCGTGAGTTCGCTCGTTGCGCTTCTTCCAAAGCTTGTTGAGCCGCTGCGGCGTTAGATCCAATGCCAGACTTCATACTTCCTTGTTCAGATTCTAACATTTTCACTTGGGAGGTTAATTTACTGACTTGAGATGTTAGGCTACCGACACTATTTTGTAGATCGGCGTTATTTGCACAACCTCCAATGAGTGCTGAACTTACAATCAATCCAGCAATGAGTAATTTACTGTTCATGAAATACCTCTATCTGTTAGCTCTGGAACATGTATACAACATTTTCCACTATCAGAGTTAAGTATGTCAGAGGTTAGATAATTTGCCACTTAACACTCTATTGTTTTTTAAATTAACAAATATTTATATTATATATATATCGCTACGGTATTTTTTATCACTCTATTTTAATGGTCATGCTTGTTATATCTGTTTATGATTACACCTAATTTATTGGTATCTACGGGGATTAGCGACTATCAAGTATTTAACTGGGATTGTTTTCACTACAAACTTATTACTGGCTCATTCAACGGTTGCTGAAGACCGTTATTTTACTTTTCCGCATGAAATAGCCTACTTTAGTTCAGAAAAGCAGAAAGAAGATCAAATGAATGCGTGTCTGTCATCGAATGTGACGTCTGTGAAAGGAACGATGACTGTTGAAGCGCTAAGGACGTTTTGTCATGAGGTTAAACCGAATCCGCTTCATCAGCGTAGGGCATTAGAAAAAAGCGCTGAAAACAACCCGTTTGCTTTAATCCCCTATAAACCTAACTATATTCTACCAGTGACTTATTCAAAGGGAAGAACAGAACCCTATAAGAATCTTGATAGCGAATATGATTTTGATGATGTAGAAATAAAGTTTCAAGTGTCATTAAAGTATATCGTTGCAGAAGATTTTATGACGCCGGGGTTTGACGTGCAACTTGCTTTTACGTCTGTGAGTTGGTGGCAAGCTTATAACTCCGACAGTTCATCACCATTTAGAGAAACAAATTATGAACCTGAGATGATATTTCAATATAGTGAACCTTGGGATTTGTTTGGATTACCTGTCGCCATCACTGCGCTTTCTTTAAATCATCAATCTAATGGTCAATCTGGCAGTTTGTCTCGAAGTTGGAACCGTATCATAGGGACGATGGCATTTGCTCATGATGATGTTGTTTGGGCTGTTCGTGGCTGGTGGCGTGTACCTGAAGACGAGAAGCTAACTCCGGATTCATCACAAGGCGATGATAACCCCGATATCGAAAAATATTTAGGTTATGGTGATTTAAATATGGTTTGGAAACTACCTTACAGTAATAGTTTGGATTTTAAATTACGAAATAATCTAAGATCGGATAATAAAGGTTCAATACAAGTAGGCTGGTCCTTTCCGTTGAGTAAGCATTTATTTGGTTATGTCGAGTATTTTAATGGCTACGGCGAAAGCCTTATATATTATGATCAACACGTTTCGAGAGTTGGTGTCGGTTTTAGATTAACTAACTGGTTATAATTTAGGGGGGGAGTGAGCAAGGTGTTCTATATCTCGATGTAAAAGTGATTCATCAGCTAAGTTTAACTGAACTAAACGACGGAGTTCTGAAATACTATTAATATCAATTCTCGTACAACGTAAGCCTAAAACATGGTCTTCATTATGAACTAAAATGGCTTCCATGATAATGACTTGTTCTTGGGTTAGGCTGATTGACAGTGTCATTAGTTGATTAATATTGAACTTTACATTTCTTGGTCTGGTACAGGATAGACCTCGTAAAGATAAATCGATTACATTTATTGACCATTGATGCCCATTACAAGTTAACGTGGCATTATGATCAAATAATATCCGTTGAAAGTGACGCTTATTATTCATAATACTATCCTTAATAATTCTCCTGTATAACTTAATATTTTAGAGCAAAATTATGAATTTGGCTGATTTTTTTAGTACTAATGACGGATCTAATATGATTTTATCGTAGTCCGATTTGACTTGGACACAATGACGTTGTCGATATGTCCTATTTTTTGCCTGACAAACTAAAAACAAGTTCAAATTTAGTGTTTTAGGCCTAAATAGATGAGTTAGTAGACCTATAGGACTACATTAGCTATAAAATTATGGATGTTTTGCATACAAGATCATATCCTATCACAACTAATCAATATAAAATCATATAGTGAATATTATGTAAGCTTACATAAGTTATTGCTAATATTATATATTTTTTCATATATCATGGTTTATTTAGTCTATAACAGCTTGTTTGTTTAAAAAGATCAAGGTATATATGTGAACATATGTCATGAAGTGTATGGCGTGAAGTAACTATTTTGTTAAATGCGATTAAGATGAGTAGCGGAATGATGGAAATTGAAGATTCGTTTTTACCCGTATTAATAGTCACTAAAGATATAATTAATTCTTGTAATCACATGTTTTCAACATTAGTTGGTATAAGTGAAAGTGAACTCATCAATCGCTCTTTACATGAACATTTGCATTTGGATGGTGACGTAACCTCAGCTGTCAGTAATATCTCTCTATTATTGAACGCTGCAAGCGTTAGTGAAACTGGATGCTTTGTTAAAGCAACACTGATGGATGTTAACTTTCATCGTTGTAAAGTGGAACTTCACTGCCAACGTCGAAGTGAAAGTCAATTCGATAATACGTTTAAATTATGCTTTAACGTTATTGAGAATAAATCAATTGATTCTATTACTGGTCTACCGAATGGTTGGGCGATAAGCGCACGCGCCACATATTTATTCAAATTACCAAATACACAAATGCGTTTGATGATGCTAAGTGTGGATAATTTCTCTACTATCAACTTTCGTTATGGATTTGACACTGGGGATAATTACCTTTCTGCACTCGGTAAGAAATTACAAGCGACAGTGAGTGGTGATGGGCTGGTGGTTCGACTAGCTAATGCGCGTTATGGTATTTTAATCGAGAATAAACATCAATTATCATCTGCCGATTTTAATGCGTATATAACCATGTTTTGCCAGTATTTATGTGATTTATCTTTAGGCTCATTAGTATTAAATAATGGTATTAGAGTAAATAAATCATTCAGTATTGGTATTAGTTGTGAACATACTAAGTATGAAAGTTATTTTGCAATGGAGAATGCGACCGAGACCGCAATGAAGGAGTCTAGACGCCATAGTCATTCTTATTACTGCTTTGCTAAACCCGAAATTAAACCAGAATTGATGGCCAATAAGTTTATTATTGATGAACTTCCTAGCGCAATTGAAAAGTCACTCATTAAAATTCATTATCAGCCTCAGTACGATCTGACGACAAAACAGCTGGTGGGTTTCGAGGCGCTATCGCGGTGGATACACAAAGATCTAGGCTATATTCCTCCAGATGTGTTCATTCGAATTGTGGAAGACATAGGACTTCATTTTGAATTTGATTTATGGGTATTTACTCAAGTTTGTAACCAAGTTGTGGAATGGCAAAAATTAGGTATTTCCACACCTAAAGTAGCAATAAATATATCATTTAAAACACTTGAAATGATCGACTTTATTTACCGACTAGAATACATAATTGCATCAACAGGTTGCCCAAAAGATTTACTCGAGATTGAAGTAACCGAAACTGCTTCAATTAGTAATATGGATACCTTAATCAATAACATTAGAGCTGTACGTAGTCTTGGCATTCTTGTTGCGATTGATGATTTTGGATCCGGTTATTCGTCGCTAAGCCTTGTTAGAAAATTACGGAAATCACTCAATACGTTGAAAATTGATCGCTCATTAGTTGCCGATATATGTGAGTCTACATTAGATAAAGAATTTGCAAGAAAAATCATTGAATTAGGAAAAGTCTTAAATGTTAAGGTATTAGCTGAAGGTGTCGAAACCTTAGCACAACGAGATTTATTACAAACACTAGGATGTGATTATGCGCAAGGCTACTATTTTGACAAAGCATTATCGATGGTAGATGCTGAAAATTTGATTATAAATCAAGCTCGCAATTAAGCCTTACGTTCCAATTTTTCATATTAATCCTGATGTTGATTCAAGTATAATAAATGAACGAAAAGGGTTTATATCGTCTTACTTCACTATAATCGTACATATTTTTCAATATAAGGATAATTTTCAATTTGTTACTGTCGGACTATAAAGGTAGATAAATAACAATAATGAGAGGTTATTCGTATGAACAAACATTTATTCGCGGCTATTTTTAGTGCTAGTACATTTATTTCTACAGGTGTTATGGCGGCAGATGTCGATTTTCCTCATTTAGAAACCACAGGTATGGGCGAAGTTATTGCTAAGCCAGACATGGCTGTATTCTCTGTCCAGGTATCTGAAACGCGTAAAACAGCAAAAGAAGCAAAAGAAGCTGTCGATAATGCAGTTGTAGCATTTAATGGGCGCTTGAAAAAGGAAGGGGTGGCTCGTACCGATATTGAAAGTTCTAACATTTCACTGCGTCCTGAGTATCACTACAAGAAAGATCAAAAACCTAAGCTCATAGGATACCGTGCAAACAGACATGTGACAGTAACGGTCAGAGATTTAAATAAACTTAATAATTATTTGGATGGTGCGCTTGGTGATGGTATTAATAACATCAACAATATTCAACTGAAAGTAAGTAACGAGCCTAAATTTATAGAACAGGCACGACAAGCTGCAATCTTAGATGCAAAAGAAAAAGCACAGTCACTTGCGAAGGGGTTTGATGAAAAGGTTGATGGCGTTTGGAAGATCACTTACCGATCATCACAACCTCGTCTAATGTTAATGAGAAGTATGGCAATGGATTCTGCGCAAAATGTTGAATCATCTTATCAAGATGAGAAAATTATTATTCGAGATCAAGTTGATGTTGTATTCCGTCTCGAAGATTAATTACCTATTTCAAATCACAATTTTAGCTTGAGATAAATTCATTTTATTCACGAGAGAGCGTTGTGAATAGCCGTCAGACAAGACTGACGGCTGACTAGTCTTTGCTACTACTTATAACTTATAGCTTTAGTACTCAGCGTTACATGATCAAAGTATGCTGTCGAATCTCGATCTACAGCCCAGTCGCTATTATTACCGCCATGCCAAAGTTGGAAGTATTGATAGTTTATGGCATATATCCCGTTTTCAGAAAACGTCATATTAGTTTTTTCAAGAACTTTAAAGCCATTCACATAGATTGTTACAATCCCATTTGCTTGGTTTGCATCATTCATTTTTACATACTGTTCGATAAGATATGTTTTTTCTCTTTTAAACGAGAAGTTCTTGCCTTCGTGTTGATAATCAATTTCATCACCACATTTTCTAGTTTTATCTTGGTGATAGAAATAGCCTATAGCACGGCCATCTTCACGGAACATTGAGCGCAAACTAAAACCGTCATCTTTGCCGACACTATTACAACCATCAGGATTGTTACTTGAGTTCGGGTTCAATCCTGCTAATCCAGGTAATTTACCGCCCATAGAAAAGTCATAATTTTTACCAAATGTAATTTGGTATGAAAAATATAATTCATTATATTCATTTAATTTTTTACCACTTGAAATCCCTTGTTTGTATTGATCTTTAGGGTGGGTAACAGCTAACTGTTGTGAACCATTCCTATCAACAATATTCGCTCTTCCAGTAATCTTTCCCCATTCATTTTCAAAGTCACCATTGAACATATCAACTGTATATCCACCGTCCTGATGGTGATCAAAATTGATATTATTGATAATACCTACTGCATTTTTGTAATCTACATTTGGCACAACATCATGAATATTACTTGGGTCTAGCTCCGGATCTGGACTTGGTGATGGAGTCGGTTTTGGTTCTGTTTGAGTTTTTTCATCTGTTGATGAAGATCCGCCACATGCAACTAAAAATATACATGTAAAAGCACAAAGTAATAATTTTTTCAAATCTAAACCTCTTGGTATTTATTAGTTACAGTAAATTTATGCAGTTACTTTTTATTCACTGGATGTAATTTACACATAAAAAATTAGCCTTGCTAAATAACAAAGCCAATTGTGAATTAATCATTTATGTTTTATTTTTAATAACTAAGTGGTTGTGTGAACCACTGTGCATTCGCCGTTATTCTCATTAATAATTATATATAATGGATATATTTGTATACTCTACGCTTGGCACAATAAACTGATAAAAATGTGGATGTAAAAGCATAAAGTAATAATTTAAAATGAATGCCAAGCCTATTTTCATATGACCGTAAGCATACTAACGGCATTATTTGACCAGTACAAGCGGTTGAGTTTATGCCGTTTAACCCATATCGTTCGTAAGTGATTGGTTTCAATTTCTAAGTATTTGATAAGAAAGGACACGAAATTAATTGAAAAAAATATCAATTTACAGTGTTAAATCGTAAAACTATGCTATGGAGGCTTTATCTATGTTTGTTGGTAATGTCAGTGTAAAATTCGAGCTCTACGGCAATAATTGTATGAAAATGACTGCCTATTTCATTTAGTTAGCTATAGGGTAAGTAAAAGCACGGATACAAGGTGAGACATATTGCCTCGTATCAGTGTATATACTCAAAGTAGTATTTGTTTATTAAGTAAATAATAATGTATAAAATGTAAAGTTACAGCACTAATCAGATAATATTAATTATTTTTACAAAGGTAATAACCGTTATTTTTACTTTTTATATTTATTCGTTATTATCTAAATAATAAATTAGAATAAATAAATTTAATAATAAAATATTATAATAACAAAGAGATACGTAATGTACTCAGTGTTTATTAAGTATGTTCTGTTGTTAATTATTATATTTTGTAATAATCCAAGTGTATTTAAATTTTTATTCTTAAGGTTCAGTTATTCCGCTAATATTTCCACCGATCTTGTTTATTACATTACTCAGCACTTTGTTTAAATCGCATATTTTAAATGTCCAATATTTATCCGACATATATTATTACACCGTTTACCTTGCTAGGTGTAGCACTGTCGTTGTTTTCAGAATTTCGTAATAGCGCATGTTATGAGCCTTGGCAGGACGCGGTAAAACTATGGGGACAGTTAATTGTTAATTCTTGAAGTATGGGTTGGCAAGTATATTCATTTATAGATGGTCATAAAGAAAGTGCGGAGTTGATGCAGGCCTGACTATCGTTTTTAATCATATTTTACTGTATCAGTTTCGCTATTCGGAACCTTGGATGATATTGTAAAATTTATTGTCTGATTTTTTGGTTCAAAGTATTGATGAAAACATCATATCAGTGACTGTAGTTCAAGCGCGCTATGAACAAATTACTTCACAAGGTCAGGTGCTATTGTGGCTTATACTTTTTGGGATTACCGTTACATTCGATATCGAGAAATGTTGAAATTAGTTTACTTGAGATGATGGGGAGACGGACTTACCAGAACCCATTAAAGCGAAATCACATTTGTTAGAATAACATTTTACAATGAGATGATAACAAAAGGGATTATTATCATCTCAAATAATTTTTAGAACTTGTAAGTTGCAGCTACGTATAGTGAACCTACAAGGACATCAATATCTTCAGAACTAGCGTCTGCCTCAATTGCGAAAAGTTCAGCTTCATAACCAACACGGAAACTTACACCAGATAATGCAGCTGGTGTATATTCTAGACCTGCTCCAAGATGAACTGCTGTTGCGTTATCATCTTTAAGAGCTTTTGATGATTGACCTAAATCTAGACTCGAAAGACCAATAATACCAAATGGACGTAAACCATTTTGGAAAGTGTAACCCAGGTTAGCTGATACAGAAAACGTTGTTGCATCCCATGTATATAATTTACCATCACGTGTAATATTCTTATCCGGCGTGATTTCACCATACTTTGTGTATTGTGCCTCAATTGCTACTATACGATTAAATTGATAACCAGTAATGAATTTTAGTGTTTTACCATCAGTGTCTTCATCGAAAGCATAATTTTTTTCGTCTAAATTAACAGTTGTTGAACCTGCACCACCACCAAGATAGAAGCCTGAAACATCTTGATTTGCTTGAACACTTGTAGTTAATGCGATCGCAGCCAAAGCGCCTAATACAGTAATTGATTTCATTTTTTTTACCTTTATTTTGTGTGTATACATTATTTTATAGCGCCTATTATAAAGGCTATCCAATTTTATACAATGATATGAGGCCTGATTCTTGTAAGTCTTTGTAAGGATAAGTTGTTATGTTCAGTTAGTAGTGAAACTAGAATTACAAGTTTCCTGATGATTAATTGATGGAGTCAGGGATGGTTATATAAATACATTGATAACTATGTATTTATTTGGTATTTAAGACTACTTATAAGTTCATAATAATCAAATTAAGTCTCCTTTTTACGGTATATAGAATAAGGCTGTATGTATAAACAGTGTTTGTTGTCTGTGTATTATTGAGTATTTGTGGGTGTAATTGATCCATTTATATAAAATAAACGCCATTTAAAATGTATTTATCACACCTATCTACTTGATATTTAAATCATAAATATGGTTTTAGGCTTATTTTATGACGCTGTACGTAAATTCTGATAAATGTTGACTAGTACCATGCTATAAAATCAAAAAATAGACCTATTTTAAAGAGCTCTATTTAGAGTAATTAAGTTAAATAATAATGCATTTTATTTAATCTAAAATTAAAACTTTAAATTAAAACTTAAAAATAAATATTAGATTTGTTTATGGTTGATATAAAAGGCATAAAAAGGTAATTGAGCAGCCTTAATGTGACACCATATGGTGAACTTATATTTTAATTATAAAGTTCATCGTAAATGTTCTTATTTCGTATAATGACCGTTAAACGAAATAAAGTTGTTGATATCATTGCAATTTCAAGGTGAATTAATCATTGAGTATATAAATAATTTATTGTTAGTATTAATAGGAATAATTTAAGTTAGACAAAGATAATCATATTAAATCTTTAAATGAACTCAGTGTGTATCTTTAATTGATTCGTATAATGAACTTAAATGATGTTATAATAAAATCAATTAATTTCTTATTTTCAAAGAAAGCATTCTTCTTAACTTAATCCGTGGTAAATATAATGAAGATTAAACCAGACGCAGTTCGAAAAAATAGTACGATAAGAATGTATGAAGACTTGCTCGAAAAGTTAGAAAGTATAAGTGAACAATGTAATGTATCTAAGAGCCAGTTTGTCGAAGGCATGCTTGTTGACGTTTTTGAAAATGGTATGGATGATTTATTATTAGGGACGGGCATTATTACTGTTCATCTTAGTAATAAAATAACAAAGAGGCATGTTGAAAATGTGCTGATCGAAAATTATCCTAAAATAAAAAATACACTTTATGTCGAGACGGATAATGATGAAACAGAAATTACAGTTAATTTAAATGGTAATGAATTTAGCCATAATGATACAACCTGCATGTTCCATTCAATATTGAATAAGATGGTAAATTTGATTGATGGCTAAAGACTGTTAACTATAATTGGAAAGGGAATGACCTTTCCAATACATATTAATTTTTAATCAGCTGCCATCGCTTCCAATCTTTCTCTGAATTCACGTACCGTCGCAAATTTATTATTCACACCTCGGGTGTAAAGTTCAACCATACGTAAAGTCTTCCAGCGACCTGCCCGCATAACTAACGAATCATCAAAACCAGCGCCGACAAGATCACAAGATGCACCAACTCGAGCAGAGTGACCACTAAAAGGTCGCTCGGGTAAGTCGATATGTAAATCAAAACTGACAGATTCATTATACGTATTAATTTGATGCCAGGTGTTTGCAAACACAAGTTCAACCGTTTTCGTTGATATTGGTTTGTCATTTGGATTTGGTGATAGGGAACTCGGTTTTAGCTTTTCTAGTTTACCACCTCGTGGTGTTGTTCGTTTAAATAGGTATTGACCATGATGTTCGGCTATTTTTTTAAGGTACAGTGGTAATAGTTTTGATGTAAATTTACTTAAGTGAACAATGGAACCATCTAACGATTTATCTGTTTTTGTATTCGTGATATTAGCAGTATAAAGGCCGTTGGTTTTATGTAATTGATCTATGAATAGCTGACAAGCCTCACTTTCACGGAGTAGACCATCATAGCAAATGTTGAGTAATAATGTATTTCGGATAGAAATCAAGGATGATATATCAAGTTGTTCATTTACAAATTTAAGGTGCTCATAAGAAAATGCCACAGCTTGCTTACGTTTCACGCCCAGCTTTACCTCTTGCTTTGAGATTATTTTTAACCTAGCTGTGATAACTGTTTTGAAATATGGTATTTCTAAACCCGCTAAAGCATGTACCTTTGAAACTGCCCAGGCGTAAATTCGAAGTGTTTGAGCTTTACAGCCTCGCTCATTTTCCTTTATCAGAAATGCTTCAAGCACTGTCGCATCCTGTAATGGTAAAGGGATAACATTACGACTTAGGCAATATTTATTGAATTTATTCACATGGAAATACAGCGATTTAAGTGTATTTTCTTCGAACTGTTCTTTACGATCACGAAACCTGATCAGGTTTTCGATGTGTTCTTCACTAAGGTTAGTTGATGGAATTATTGAACTATTACCTATATTTATCAATGCTTTAGGCATTTTAATCCCATTTGGTTGCTTAATCTAAAATATTAACGGTGCAATTATAACATCTACAACTGTATAAGCAACCAGTGAAAATGGTCTTTGTTTTCGTGCGCTACGTGAAATCTGAAGCCGTAGTGGGGAACCTAGCTAGTTAAATTCACGTAGGAACGCTAAATCAACAGGTTAAAGTAGTCAGGACACCTTAGGTATTTTAATTATATCGTGACAGATAAAAATATAAATATATAATGAGAATCATTATCAATAACGTAATGGCTAATAATATGAATGAAGTAGTAATTTTTGGTGCTGCAAGTGGATTAGGACTGGCGATGGTCAATTACTTTATGAGTAATGGGGTATCAGTCATTGGTGTTGCGCGTAACGTTGAAAAAAATAAACTTTCGACATTGTGCGATAAAACGTATCAATGTGATGCAACTGATAAAGCGCAAGTTTTAAATATTGTTGAATCACTTAGTAAAGACGCTATCGTGATCTCAACTATGGGAAGTTTTCGCGCTGATGTACCTGTTGATTATATCGGTCATCGGCATCTTATTGATGCATTAGAAAGTGCGGGTATCAACAGATTTTTATTAGTAACTTCATTGGGTTGCGGTGACTCTTGGCAATTTATGTCGGCACGATCTAAAGCTGGTTTTGGTCATGCGGTAAGAGAAAAGTCACTTGCAGAATCTTACTTACAAACTAGCACGTTAGACTTTACGATCTTGCGACCGGGTGGACTAAAAGACGGTGAGGTGACTAATGCCGGTGACTTATCACAAGCTAAGGAAGTGCACGGAATGATCACTCGTCACGAAGTTGCACGATTGGTCCATGCATTATTACTTCAAGATAAGAGTAAGAAACAAATATTTGAATGTGTTGATCCAACGATTGTTTACGCATAGTGTTGTAACATATACGAATAGTTATGTAATAATAAGGTTCTTGACTCTACTCTTCATAGATAACAGGGACCTTATCAATGAATCAACCCAGCTTAGAAAATGGATATCTCCACGAACATGTCGAACTTTTAGTATCGAGTTACCAACGCCTGACGGGCAAAAAACTCATTAATTGTCGTCATGTCGATATTGGTAAAACCTTGTTTTACGCTGACTTTGTCGTGGTATCGCATGGCACTGAAAGTGATCCGATATTTAATTATGGCAACAAGTCTGCATTAAAATCATTTGAACTTAACTGGTCAGAATTTGTGGCTTTGCCATCGAGAAAGTCAGCAAAGCCCCTCGACCGTGATGAAAGACAGGATTTATTGGCGAGAGTCACAGCGTTTGGTTTTATTGATGATTATCGTGGTTTACGTATTTCCTCTACTGGCCGTACTTTTTGGATAGAAAATGCAACAGTGTGGAACCTTATTGATAACAATGGCGCTTTTCGTGGTCAAGCTGCTATGTTTAAACCATAGACTTGCTAAATTACATTCTGTACAATCAGTTTCAAGCTAATTCAGTATTTTGATTCTGTAATTAGTTTCCCTTCGTATAACCCTAATGATATGGATTAGGGGTCTCTACCAGGAGCCAATAATTCCTGATTACGAAGAGTTTAGTACTTTAGTACTTTTCTCTTTGTAGTGTCTGTTATTAAAGAGAAGTACTTAATAAATTTTATTAGGAACTTAATCATGAAACAATTTATTCAAAATTTACCGAAAGTCGAACTTCATTTACACATCGAAGGTACGCTTGAACCCGAGCTGATGTTCGAACTTGCTGCACGCAATGATATTGATATTCCCTTCAAGTCATTCGAAGATGTTAGAGATGCTTACAATTTCCATAATCTGCAATCATTTTTAGATATCTATTATCAAGGCGCTAATGTATTAATCACAGAACAAGATTTTTTCGATCTTACATGGACTTATCTACTGCGTTGTAAAAATGACAATGTTGTTCACACCGAGATATTCTTCGATCCACAAACACACACAGAACGCGGCATTAGTTTTGATACTGTTGTGAACGGTATTCATAACGCATTATCTAAAGCGGTTAAAGAGCTTGGTATTACAAGCCAATTAATAATGTGCTTTTTACGCCACCTTGATGAAAAATCCGCATTTATAACATTAAATCAATCACTTGAATACAAAGATAAGATTGTCGGTGTCGGGTTAGATTCGTCAGAAAGTGGCAATCCAGCCAGTAAATTCGAACGTGTTTTTAAAGCTGCGATGAATGAAGGTTTTTTAACTGTTGCGCATGCTGGTGAAGAAGGTCCTGCGAGTAGTATTCGCGATGCATTAGAGCTGTTGAAAATTACGCGTGTTGATCATGGTGTACGTTGTTCTGATGATGAAACGTTAGTTAAAGAGTTAGCAACACTGCGAACGCCGCTGACCGTTTGCCCGTTATCAAATATTAAGCTTAAGGTATTTGAAAAAATGGAAGAACATAACATTGTTGAATTATTACGAAAGAATGTATGCGTTACGATTAATTCTGATGATCCGGCATACTTTGGTGGTTATATGACAGATAACTTCATGGCAGTGAGTAATGCGCACGACATGTCAAAATCAGAAATTGCACAATTCACTTTTAATGCTATTGAGGCCAGTTTTATTTCAGAGGAAGAAAAAGACCGGTTAGTAGCAATCAATATAGCCTATTTAGTGCTGAATAAATAATAGAATCCCCGTAGAATTGTTACTTCTACGGGGATTTAAATATAACTGTGTTTATATACAGCTATATTTGAAACTAGCTTAAATCGATACTTATCTTCTTAAAACCAATCTTTTGTGCATTCGCAGCTGCTGCATCAATACTTTTAAATGCACGTGGTGTATTTGATTCCTCACGTTGTGAGGTCATCACATGTACATTCTTATTCGTTGTTTCTGCAATTAAGATATAACCATCCATTAAGGGTGCACGTTTTATAGTGACAGATTTAAGACCACCATTATCAAACAAGACTTTTAATTCTTTGACTTCCAAACCAATATACCGTTGAAAAATGAAATTATAGCTACGTATTATATAATCAAAATAAGTTTTTTAACAATCAAAATTAAATTTTGATTGTTTTTAGTATCAATTTTATAATGTTTTTATTATAGATATTAATGAATTAGGAATAGATTGGAAAAGTTGAGTTAAAAAGTGAAAAGTCTGATAATACCATACCAATTTTTTAAATCTCATTCGCTATGTTACGGAGGGATGATTAAGTTAATCCGAATGTATGGACACCCGGATTAACAATAAAAATTATTTTTTTGTTAACTTATAAAATTGATTGCTTGCGTCTTTGCGATTGAAAGTAACAAACCAATTATGTTCATGGCTCATCATTACTAATCCGTTAATTCTACAATCACCTGTATTACCAGTGATATTGTCAGAATAGTAAGTTGTAAAATCTTTAAGTAATTCACCGCTTACATTACATTTTGAAGTTGTAATTTCGACATTTGAATTATTTATAGTCATACTTACATCACCATTTTCCCAAGTACCACCTAAAGATGTTACCGGTATTGACTGTAAAATACTGCGCGACATGTTACCAAGAGAATCCGAATCTTTATTGTGATTTATCCATTCAAGACTTAATGGGGATGTACCAGTAATGTTTACTTGAACTGGTTCTGGCTCTATATTTTGCGTGTTAGGTATTTTAAAATATCCCATTGCTGTAATGAATGATTGATCTGTTATTTCAGTATCGTCAAATACGAGAGCAAAAGAAACTAATTTTTTAATCGTTACTGGATCTGTTCTTAAGTCTTTGTAGCTTAATATTGCTGGTTTCGTTTTATCCTGCTGAGAAACCATTAAAAATGCTTCCTGACCATCCACTTTATATAGACCTGATTGGACGATTATCGCTTCAGTTGGCGGGACAACTTTATTTTGAGTACCACCACTGCCACCACCGCCACACGCAGATAATAGGATAGTCGTTGATGCAAGTAGTGCACATTTAAAGATCGTCTTCATTTTATTACCTGTTTAAATATAATTATAAAATAACAATCACAAAACAATATAACTAACTGTTTTTAATGATCTTTTTCTTGCTTGCCAAGCAAGAGATGCGAGATTATATTCTATAAGTATACACAAAACAATCAATAGCAGTGTTATATATCGAAATGTTATAGATAGGCAACTTATAATTCCAAATTTGTCATTTCATTCAATCTGAATTGATAATTTATGAGAACAGTTGTAACTACCTGCATTTACTGGGTTAATGAATGACGGAGTGCTATTTTATAAGAGATTGTCTGAATTTGATGCTGTGCGATAGGAATAGTCCGGTCAATACGATTGACCGGACTATTTATTATTTAAAAAGAGGAGACTTATTAAATTAGTTATTTAACTCTTTTGAAACCAGTACACCTTCTTTACTATAATCTTTTATTTCACCGGATTTTACACGGGCAATAAAGGATTGTAGCTCTTTTTTAACAACTGGCATTAAGAAATACAAACCGATGATATTGAAGATAGACATTGCAAAGATAGCCGCATCAGAGAAATCAATCACAGCGCCAAAGCTAACGCTTGCACCGATGACCACAAAACCACAGAACATAACTTTATAGACTAGCTCTGTCGTTTTACCTTCACCGAATAAATAAGTCCAAGCCTTAAGTCCATAATAAGACCATGAGATCATCGTTGAGAAAGCAAACATCACCACCGCAACAGCAAGAATATACTGGAATATATCTGCCGTTTCAGTAAATGCTGCAGCTGTAAGCGTTACGCCACTTAGCTCTCCGTTGTTCATACCTGAAATTGTGATAACTAGAGCCGTCATGGTACAAATAATCACGGTATCAATGAATGGTTCGAGTACTGAAACTAAACCTTCAGTCACAGGTTCTTTCGTTTTTACTGCTGCATGCGCAATGGCTGCAGAACCGACACCAGCTTCATTTGAGAATGTAGCACGTTTCATACCTTGGATTAATGCTCCAACAAAACCACCTGCAACACCAGCACCAGTGAAGGCACCTTCAATGATTTGGGCAAATGCATCACCAATCATAGATGCATTAGATACAAGCACAATAACTGACATGCCTACATATAACAGTGCCATTGTAGGAACAAGTTTTCCCGTTACCCTTGCAATTGACGGCATACCACCAATAATAACCGATCCAACCATCGTCGCTAAGATAACACCTGTAACCCAGCCATAGCCATCAGGAAGACCCAAGGTTTGTACAATCATTGCATTAGCTTGGTTACCTTGGAACATGTTGCCACCACCAAGTGCGCCTAAAATAGTCATAATTGCAAAGCCGACAGCCAATACTTTACCTAAGTTGGCAAACCCACGTTCTTTTAAACCTCGACTTAGGTAATACATTGGGCCACCCGATACTTCACCGTTTGGTAGCTCGTTACGGTACTTAACACCAAGTGTACATTCACAGAACTTTGAAGCCATACCGAGTAGGCCACACAGAATCATCCAGAACGTTGCACCGGGACCACCAATGGCTAGAGCGGCACCAACACCGGCAATATTACCAAGTCCGACCGTTCCAGAAAGTGCAGTTGTTAACGCTTGGAAGTGAGTAACCTGACCAGGTTCACTATTGTTCGGATCAGTGAAGTCACCTTTGACGATCTTAACCGCTAAACCAAAACGCTTAAACTGAACAAAACCAAAATAAAATGTGAAAATAATGGCAGCAATAAATAACCAGCCTACAATAATGGGGAAGTTTGTCCCATTAACAGGAACTGAGGTGAAAATAGTGTTAGCAAACCAACTGAGGTTTTCATTAAAGAACTGATCAACAGCCTTATCAAACCCGACTGATTCACTGGCGGCAAAAGCCGAAGAGGTAAACATGCTTAATATTACAGCAAAGTAGCAACTAACCTTAGAGATCATATTCAATTCCATCCATGTTTTATCTTATTTAAGCGCTACCAGTAGAATAATTCACTATTCAATATGGTATTTCCCGCTCCATGGAAAAATAAATTAGCAATAAATAAACATTTTCTCAACAATTGGCATTGACATATGGCGGATTATTGTATCGAGCGAGTGGGAATTTCAGGTGTAACGCACTGCTTGCTGGTTGTCGGTGTAGCTCGTTGTATCGCAAAATGGTGTTATGCGGATGATATGCGACTAACGTTTTGTTGGTTACGTTCTGTTAACTTTGTCACCTTTTTTTAGCATATTACTCTAAAATAGTTAGTTAATTCGGGTGTATCTACTTATAAGGGGTTAGTCTTTTTAAGCTCTTAAATCCGGTTTTTAAAAGGATTAATTTTAGTTAGTTTGTAAATTATCAGATTTTTTATTTCTGTTTTAGTCATCGATATTTATAGCTTAATTCGCCTCTACAATTGATTAAATACCGTATAAATAGTGCGACGTTATTATTTTAGTGATACATCTCACCACGAGAATGATTTTGATTTGCAATTGAAATCAATTCTCATTAATATTAATTTGTCTTACAAATTTGAGGTCTATTATGGAATTGCAGCAATGCTGGATGCGTTACCTAAGGGCTGAAGAGCTAATGGAACATGGGCATTGGCCTGAAGCTCATCAACTATATGGGGAGGTTTTAGATAATCTACCTATACATATTCATCAGGCTTTAGAAAACGAGCATATTAAACCATGTCAGTTTTCATGCTTGTTATTAGGATTAAGAGATGCCACTGTTGCACAGTCTGAAATTCTCAATCAAATGGGGCAGCAGAAACGCGTATTTGCAGCATTAAACCAGTGTTATGCGCTATTCCAATTTATTTCTCTTGAAACAAGCGATCTTGTTCAACGAACAATGACGCTTATTGATAATAAAAGTGAAGATATTTTACGCCATATGGGCGCTTTTTGTCACGCTCAACGCGATGAGCAGTGGATGCTTCAATACGAAAATATCCAGAAAGCGCATCATCATTTTGCTAAGTTAAGAGTGACCTCTGACTCACACCATTCAACGCATCTTTTAAATTGATAAGGATTATCATGCTAAACCAACCTATTCTTCAAGTTCGTAACCTTTCCGTCAGTTTCACTACCAATGACGGAATTGTTGATGCGGTGAAAAATGTTAACTTTGATTTGAAATCCGGTGAGACCCTGGCTATTGTCGGCGAATCGGGTTCCGGTAAATCGGTATCATCAAGTGCCTTAATGAGCCTATTACCGGATAATGGGATCGTCTCTTCTAAATCGAGTATTATTTTTGAAGGCCAATCGATCTTAGATAAAACAGAACGTCAAATGCAATCTATCCGAGGTGACCGTATTGGCATGATTTTCCAAGAGCCGATGACCTCTCTTAACCCATATTTAAGGGTCGGAACTCAGGTTGCTGAAGCCATGATGTGCCATCGAAAAGTGTCGAAAAAGCAGGCCAAAATACATGTCTTGAAGCTCTTTAATCTCGTTCATTTACCAAATGCAGAACAAGCTTACAGTAAGTTTCCACATGAATTTTCAGGCGGTCAACTACAACGCATTATGATTGCAATGGCACTTATCAATGAACCTGACATTTTAATTGCCGATGAACCAACCACTGCGTTAGATGTTACAGTGCAGGCAGAGGTGTTGGATTTAATTAAAGAAATCCAAAAAAAAATGGGCATGGCAATTTTGTTTATAACACACGACCTCGGTGTTGTTAAACACCTTGCAGACAGAGTGCTCGTGATGTGTAAAGGTGTAATCGTGGAAGAAGGTGAGACCGGACTACTTTTCCGAGAACCACAGCACGAATATACAAAAATGCTAATTAACTCTATTCCGAAAGGTCAAAAACAGCCAGTCAAAGCAACGGCTATAGAGCTGCTTAGAGCTGAAAATATCCGCGTTAATTACTTGATTAAATCACACTTCATCCCTAGTAAGTGTGAATATTTTGAGGCCGTGAAGGGTATTTCACTCACACTTAAACAGGGAGAAACATTGGGTATTGTCGGTGAATCAGGCTCAGGTAAATCAACTCTAGGCCGTGCTATCATTGGCTTGCTGCCATTTACAGGTAATCTCTCCTATAAAGGTCAAGATCTCAGTTTACTCAGTGATAAGGAAAAATTTGAACTCAAAAAAGACGTACAGATGGTTTTCCAAGACCCGTACGGATCTTTGTCACCGCGTATGACAGTTGGTGAAATTATTACTGAAGGTTTAAGGGTTCACAAACCTTTGATGTCCAAAAAGGAACGTTTACAAAAAGCCTGTCTGGCTCTTGAAGAAGTACGCTTAGAACCGAATTCAATCAATCGTTATCCGCACGAGTTTTCGGGTGGTCAGCGTCAACGAATTGCAATTGCGAGAGCACTGATCTTGAATCCGTCTTTTATTTTGTTGGATGAACCTACCTCTGCGCTTGATCGCTCTGTTCAGCTCACCGTGATTGACTTGCTTAAAGAGATCCAGATAAAACATAACATTGGTTTCATTTTCATCAGCCATGACCTTTCAGTCGTCAAAGCACTATCTGACCGGGTATTGGTGATGCAAAAAGGGTGCGTTATGGAGCAGGGGACGGCTGAGGAAATATTCCACAATCCTCAGCACGATTACACTAAAAAACTGATCAATGCTTCATTTGACTTGGATGAAGAACTGATAGAGGTAGTCGCTTAAAATCTATGAGTCAAAAATAAAATACTAATTTTGCCGGTTTACGTAAACCGGCAAAAATTTAAATAGAACTAAGGTATTTTTGAACCAGACTTTTAAAGCGGTTTAAATCGACCTCATTAAAAACTGAAGGAGAAACAGCAACCCCAACCCCAATGTTGTCGCCACTGGGAACTAAAGTAACTATCAGACCATAATGTCCTTGTAATGGGAAATTGAAGCCCCCAGCTTTTATTGTCGTCGAGCCATAAAACTCTAAATGTTCATCTTGGTTACGATTAAAATGACCAAAATTCGAGATATAAAGATTAGACTTAGAGCTGAGTAACCTGAAGGTATCCATCAACTGATTTGGTGTTGCATTAGCAAAGCTAGTTGAAAACCCCGCGTAAGATAACAAAGGTTTTAGAGGATTGATTTTAAAGGTGTCAATTTGCTGCTGAAACGCTGACGTAATATGTTCCATTCGACCTTCTTCCAGTTTGACTGGAATAGCGCTTACAAAATTTCCGAATAACTTGTCTTTATTTTTACGTGCATTTGCAGTAATTGACATGGATATACGGCCTTGCAATGTATCTGTCTTCAATTGCATAACAGCTTTGGCAATGGCAGAAGAAATCAGTGTATTAAGGCTCATACCATCTGGTTTTTTAATCGTAGTGGTATCGATATCAAAGAAATCAAAAGTAACTGTATTATCTGTATTTTCGTGATAGAAAAGATCAACCTGATTAGCTTCAGATAAAAAGCTTTTAGATAGTGACCGGTGCTGCTCTAAGGCTTCATGAAACGCGGTATGATCACTAACTGATTGCTGTATAAACTGCTCATCAGACAAGCACCACTCTGTGTCAGACAAATCCACGTCTATGTTGTTGTATGCGGTAATTAGCTGATTTTTAAATAAATAGCCAGATGGTGCATCACAAAATACATGGTTAATAAGCAAGCCCAAAACCGATTTATCACTACCACGTTCATCAAACTTGATTACGATAAAAGGGGCAAAGTTTGCCTCAGATACTAAATTTTGAAAATTATTGTTTAAAGTAGACTGTAGAGCTGCTACCGGACACTGTTCGGTTTCTTCTAGAATGAAGTTGTCTTTATACTCAAATGATTGATATATGTATTTATTATCTTGATAGACTAGTTTTGTTTGCAGTTTCGGAATAGATTTATAAACTTTTTCAAGGGCGGATTTTAAGCGTTTATTGTCCAAGCGCCCATCTAACTGCCAAAATTGAACAAAATATTGTGGATTATTATATTTAGCTATTTCAAATTTAACTTTATCGAGAAAGTTAACGGGAGCAATTGTCTTCATATTACAACATCATAAATTATAAGGATAATTTAAACACTTTAACTTTAATAATAAGGACTTTCAATATTAAAGAGGTCCAACTTGTGAGTTGTAATTTTAGTTACAATTGAATTAATTTTTGATAGTACCTATCACTAATGATCTCGTTAAATACAATGCTTGCTTACACTGAATAAGAGTATTCATATTTATAATTTATTAATTGCAGTATACCTTACCCATATAGTCCTTTTGCTATTCTGAAAATAGCAAGGTTAAAGTTTATGATTGTTGACAAGGCCTTAACGACTTCCCAAGAATCGTTAAGGCCTCAAACCGTTAATTTAGCAATTTACAACCATATCGTGATGTGATTTTATCATATACCAGAGTCAACACAGCGTTGAATAAATATTCAAAAAATCAAGTTATAACGTAAACTTAGGACCATGAAATGTGTTGACTGGATTACCACGTTCTAGATCCCAGTGCTGCTGCCAACGCTGCTTTTCTTGTTTTGTCATATCATCTAATTTTTTAGATTCAATTTTTTGAAATAGTAATGCTTTGGCCAAACGCTTATTTGCATGCTGACTGCGTTCGCTCTCTATACGGACTGATAAGCCGGTAGCGATATGAGTTGCTCTAATTGCGGAATCTGTACAATTCACATGCTGTCCTCCTGCACCTGATGCTCTACAAGATTGAAACTTAATTGCTTGATCTAATTGTATTTCATTTACCTCGAACATTTTACCACTAAAGAACCAGTTTTTACGTTTGTGTTTGGGGCGATAAGGACTTTGGCAAACCCATTGCATTACACCTTGCCAAGATATTGTAATTGCTTTTGCTTGGGCTTGACTCTGATTATCGCCAAGTTGGATTAATACTGATTTATAGCAGCCTGATTTTGAGGTTTTAGTGATATCAATAA
Source organism: Moritella viscosa (assembly GCF_900120065.1). Lineage (NCBI taxonomy): Bacteria > Pseudomonadati > Pseudomonadota > Gammaproteobacteria > Alteromonadales > Moritellaceae > Moritella > Moritella viscosa. Next base: position 33,697 of record NZ_FPLG01000115.1, on the reverse strand, counting down.
CATCAAATTTAAGTTTATCAATAGCACATTGCTTTTCAATCGAACGAAAAGCCAGACCAACGGCTTTACTACATTCCAGTGGTCCTTGGCCTGCTGATAATTGCAATAATATCATGATGAACAATCTCCATTTGTTTTGAAAGTGAGTACTGGGCGTAGTTTTGCAATTATCTTAACTAATCCAGCATCGACCATATCTCCGACAACGCTGGCACAATCCTTATATGCCTGTGGTGCTTCATCATAAAGTAATGTTTTATTGCCACAAATAACATGACTGCCTAGTGCTGTTCTAATCATATCATTACGCTTGTATTTATGGCTTAAACGTCCTTGGCATTCACCACGCTTCCATTTTCTTCCTGCACCATGTGCTAATGAAAACAAACTTAAGTTTGATATATCAATATTTGATAAAAGTGGCTTTACAAGGTAAGTGTAGTCGCCCCGGGAACCTGGTATTACCACGCAGCCTTGATCGCTCGGGGTGGCACCTTTACGATGTAACCAGCCCGATTTCCCGTTGATATTTTTGGGTGACACCAAATTATGGTTTATATCAAGGATACAATGACCTTGAGATTTAATTGCTGTTAAGAAGCGTTGTGCAATGAGCTCTCGATTAAGTTCTGCCCAGCGTACAGCTTCATTGTGCAGTGATAAATAATGCTCGAAATCAGGACCGTGTGTTACAAGACCATCGTGATTACACTGTGTTATATGTTCAACTAATATAGATTGACCAAACCCCCTAGAACCTGAATGAACAAGTAGCTGTAAGTGCCGCTTGTCTAATCCCAGAGTATCGAATATTTGTTGATCATAAATGTCTTCAATAGCCTGAAATTCAGCAAAATGATTACCTCCTCCAATGGTTCCAAGGGCATAGTCAAAGTTTGATGTCTTAATTGATTTGTCATTTTTCCTGGTTTCAATCGTGGAAGACCAACTTTCGTCTAGTGGCAATTCAATGTTGGCAAACCGTTTTGATAGTTTTGGTAAGTTTATTTTTGATACTTTTGCTGACGTTTGCCAAAGTGACATGCCACAGCCTATATCATTACCTACTAATGCGGGATAAATTTTGTTTTGAGTGTAAAAGGCAGCTCCAATTGGGTAACCTCTACCTGGGTGTAAATCAGGCATACCTGCAGCTTGAAGCATGCCCGGTAAAGTTGATGTTTTAACAAGCTGTTCGATTGCTAGACCTTCTACCCAAGTGTTTTTGGATGCAATAAGGCTTATATTGTCAGTGATTTTTTGGACTGATTTGCCCATAATACCAATTCCTTTAAATAGGATTTAAACGTAAAACGAATTGGCAGGTCTGGTGTTTTTGGTGTGAACTGAAAAACAGATATTAGGTATTAGACTTTCTTAATGTAATAAGAAATAGCTAAGTAAACCCGTTATCGGATAAGACCTGCAAAGGATGTCGATGTAATTGTCATAATATTTCTCCTTTACAGTTGAGTGGTGAATTTAAATAGATAGAATTAAACGCGGTGATGATAATCGGTTTACAGTGATAAAGCAATACTATTATTGTCAATTAAATATATACAACAAACACTTACAAAACCATTATTGTTCTTTAATTATAAAATAATTAGAATGCATGCAGTTAATAGTAAGTGTGCATAGTGGAATAACGGCACAATCTATTGTTGAAATCTTTAACCTACCGAGTAAACCGAGATAATTATTTCGGTTATGCTATTGAAATATAAAAAGAGTTAATCATGTTGAAAAAAATATTCGTTGCTGTTTGTACCGCATCACTAGTTGCTTGCGGCGGTAGCGGAGGTGGAGACTGCCGTACTGCACCTACGAAGAGTGCATCAAATCCTGAAGTAATAAACGTATCATTCAAAAATTTAGACGGGGATGTGATTGAACTTGGTGATGAATTGAAGGGCTCATACACTTTTATTTCTGCAAGTATCCCAACTGCAAAAGATGCATCAGATATATTTTGGGAAATAGGAGGTAACTTAGTTCATAAAGGTAGTCGCTATCGTATCCCAATGGACAATAATTATGTCGGACTTGAAATACATTTTTGTGTTAATCCGATTAACCGAGGGGATCGTTTAGAAGGAAATAAAACGTGTTCGACACCACTACTTATCGATAGTAAATATGTACCTGCTACGCCTAAAGTATCAATTCCTAATGCCGCAACCAATAATATCGTTGGTTCTCCTTTAAATGTTTGGGTATTTGATGACAGTGATTATTCTACTACCATTCAGTGGTACCGAAATAGTCAACCAATCTTAGGTATAACACAAGACCAATATCAATTAACCAGTGATGATGAAGGCCAGAAAATTTCAGTTTGCGTATTCGATAAGAAAACAAAAATTAAATTAGCTTGCTCAGGTAAAACCAACGCAATTCAACCACAGCAGGGTGAGCGACCAGACGTTGATTTGACGCCGCTACCTCGCAATATTGAGATAGGTCAAAGCCTATATCTAACTTACAATTTCTCAGACCGTGATAGCGATAAAGAAGATACTAGTAAAACATCTTTTAACTGGTATAAAAATGGAACGAGAGTTGCTTCGACACGATCACTGCAGCTCAAAGATAGTATGGTAGGGGCTAAGTTAAAAGGCTGTGTGACAGCTTATGCTCAAACAGGTTTGCCTAAAAACAGTGTCGTAACTTGTACTCCAGAAGAAACCGTCTGGGCTGTTAAAGATTCAAAGCCACGCGCAATGAATATTAGGATACAGGGGGTTCGTTTTGGTGAGCATACCTTATCCGGCCAATATAAATACTTTGATTTAAACAACGATCACCAAACAAGTAGTCTATTTGAATGGAGTGTGATTAAAAATAACATTGATACTGTTGTTAGCCGAGCTCAAAATTACACGCTACAAATTAGCGACGAAGGTAAAGGTAATCAAATTCGATTCTGTGTTACCCCCGTGAATGCAAAAGAGAAAGGCTGTATAGAATGTGTAACCGAAGACATTGCATGGTTTGAAGGACACGGTGAATTTAAAGAAGGTGGGGTGATTACACCCTACTTAGCAGGTTATCCAGATTTTAAACTGTCTTATTGGAAGTCAGCTTCTAAAATGCTAACGACAGCAATGGCGTTAGATTTTACAGATAATAAAGTAAAACCACTAGCTGTCGATACTGCGGACCCTAGCTTTAGTAATCTATATCCTATATCGCTATGTGTGTCAGTCGACGATGACATTCAAAATGATGATGATATTTGTCGAGAAATGAAAGCGAACAACAAACTAAAGGGCGGAATGATTTTTGACTTTAATGATCATAGCCGCATAGCAATGAACTATAAACGTGAAGTAAATGTAATTGTAGCAGGGAATAAATATCGTATTAGACGTCCATATACATGGGCCGAATTTAAAGAACTGAATTTAGATAAAGATCCTGGGTTTCTTTCTGCCGAGCCAAGCATCATTCGAGAAGGGGGCAATACAGTAAAGGGGCTTAAAATGACACCGAAACAAGCCAATGATTTTTGTTTACGCACCTATGGTGCACCAGGGGTTATTAGCTCTGCAATTAATTTTAGTGACGGTGTTATTCCGTCAGGTAAGCACCAATGGCCTATCTACCTTTCGACACAAGCGTATGTTACAAAAGAGCCAAATGGGACGTTTGTTATTAATTCTAATAAGTACATACCCGCAGACATGAATAGTAAATATGCCTTTGCGTGTTTGGCTGTCGTACCGTAGGAAGCTTAAGCGTTCACAAACCGAATATTTTAAAATTTAGTTATCGACACACATCCTGAAAAAGCTGCTCAGCTAACTGTTTTATGGTATTACCTTCAGGGTGTGTGTGGGCGAATGTTCTTAATCCATATATACCCATCATCAGATAATGAGCGCGATCATCAGCGTTGCGATCGCTGATAATTTCTTTTTGATCAATAGCTTTTTGCAAGACTAAGGTAATAGCTTGTTGCCAGTTAGCGAGATGAAGCGTGATAATGTCGTGTACTTCTTCATCTTGTTCGGCAACTTCATTCAATGCTTTTGTCAGTAAGCAAGCTCGCGAGGTATCACAACTCTGACACTCTAAAACAATATGATCCAGATAAGACTTAAGCTCAGTAAGCACCGGTTTTTGACCGGAAAATATCCCTGTGAATACTGCATTTTTATCCAGTCGGTACTGCTCTAATGCGGCCAAGAGAAGGCCACGTTTATTTTCAAACGCACAATAGATAGAACCAGGGTGTAAACCTGTCGCCTTTTTCAAATCTTGCATACTGGTCTTACCGTAACCTTTATCCATAAAGGAGGTCATAGCAGATCTCAGTACTTTCTCTCTATCAAATTCTGCAATACGCATGGCTAGTCGGTAACTCTTCTTGAGACTCTTTATCGCTGAGTCATATTATGTAATGAAGTCCATTGTAATCAACTTTGAATGTTTATTCAAAAATAGATCTTGAATGATCATTCAAAAAAGAATATCTTGAACGTACATTCAAGAAACGGACATCGCTATGACTGACAATTTATTTCAAACTTATGTACTTAATAAGACTTTATCTTTAAAAAATCGTATTCTCATGGCTCCTCTGACTCGCTGTATGGCTGATGATGAATTGGTACCGACTCAAGATATGGCTGATTACTATGGTCGTCGGGGTGAGGCCGGTTTAATCATTTCTGAAGCGGTGATCATACGTCCAGACGGTCAAGGTTATCCAAATACTCCAGGTATCTTTACGCCAGCACAAATCGTTGGTTGGAGAACCGTAACTGATGCGGTACATAAAAACGGTGGCAAAATTTTTGCACAGCTCTGGCATACAGGCCGTGTAGCACACCCACACTTTTACCAAGCAAATACGGGGAACCAAGATGTAATGGCGCCTTCTGCTGTAGGTGTTGAAGGTAGTGTACCTAGAATGCGTGAGCTGACTTACCAAATACCAAAGTCTGCATCGGTTGAAAAGATTGCTGAGTTAGTCAGTGATTATTCTCAAGCTGCGGAAAATGCTATAGACGCCGGGTTTGATGGTGTTGAAATTCACGGTGCTAATGGGTATTTAATTGACCAATTCTTACACCATAATAGTAACCGCCGTAGTGATGAATATGGCGAGACACCTGAAAACATGTCTCGTTTTGCACTCGAGGTTGTTGATGCAATCATTGCTCGTATTGGTAATGAAAGAACTGCACTGCGTGTATCACCGGGTGCATATTTCAATATGGCTGGTGATAGCCGTGATCGTGCTGTATTCGATTATCTTGTTCCTGAACTTGAGAAACGTGATTTAGCCTTCTTACATATTGGTATTTTCGATGATTCGATGGAATTTGACTATTTAGGTGGTCGAGCGTCAAGTTATGTTCGCAGTATTTATAACAAGACATTAGTGGGAGTGGGTAGCTTTACCGCTGAAGCTGGTAGCAAAGCAATTGCAGATGATAAATTTGATCTTCTGGCGATAGGTCGACCATTTATTGCCAATCCTGATTATGTCGAGCGTGTTCGAGATGGTAAGGATTTAGTTGAATATTCAGATGCTATGTTGACGAGTCTTGTATAAAACAGAGTACTAATTTGCTGTAAATAGCAATAAAGAATAAGAGGGTTAGCATTGTGCTAACCCTTTTTTATTAAGGCGTTTGTTCGATCCACTGCTTAGGTGAGATGCCAAGTTTCTTCCTAAATACTCGCGCTAGCGCTGAACCATTTTCATAACCTACGGCATTAGCAACAAGGGCCACTGGCTTGTTTTGTAATAGTAGACCCTTAGCCACAACAATACGCCAATCAATTATATAATCGCCAGGGCTTTGACCAACAGTACGCTTAAATACGTCGGCAAACTTTGATCGAGACATAAGCGCTAGTTCAGCCATCTCTTCTAACCCCCATTGTCGCTCAGGTGTCTCGTGTATAGCTAATAACACTTTCGATATTTGCGGATGGGCTAATCCTGCGAGCAGACCATACTGCATAATATTGTTATCAATAACATGGCGTAGCACGTAAATAATAAAGATATCTGTCAACGAGTTAATCATTGGAAGTCGTCCGCTATCTTCATTAAATGCCTCTTCAAATAACCACTGCGCGGTTTTCATTAGCGATTGGTTTTCACTGAGTTTGAAGCACAGTAATCTTGGCAGGGCATCAGCAATCGGATTCACTGTATTTTCATTATAAACGATACTTGCACAGACCAATTTTGGCGGGTTTTCTTCACTGGCGATTACACGGTGCGCATGTTGTGTAGGGAAAAACATCACTGTAGGTTCATTGATTAAATGTGACGTTCCATGCTCATCGATTATCGTGATCTCACCACTTTGCAATAGATGTAAATGGCCTTTGTTTGGCTCTCGATTGAAATTAGAAATACCACAAAGATGACCGGTAAAAAACACTTCGGTATTCATTGAGAATCGTTGAAGAATGACTGATAACGGATCCATTATTACCTCGTTTAAAACAATTTTGGACGATTGGGTTCAATGTTAGGACTATGTCATCCCTTTTGAATGATTGAAAGCACTATATTTACAACCAAGGAGAAAACCTTCGAACGCGTAAATGGTTAACATTAAACTTTTCATAAAATACGGAGAATACTATGAAGCTTTCAACATTTGTAAAATCAACATTCATGACGACTGCACTTGTCGCTAGCAGCTTAACTTTTGCTGCAAATATTGAAGTAAATGCGAGCAGTAATGACATCGCAATCAGTGGTTACGATACTGTTTCTTACTTTACAAAAGGTACACCAACTAAAGGGTCGAACGATTTCACAGCCGCTTACAAGGGCGCCATTTATCAGTTTTCATCTGCTGATAACCGCGATTTATTCAAAGCAGATCCAAGTAAATATGCACCACAATATGGCGGTTTTTGCGCGATGGGTGTGGCATTGAATAAAAAATTAGATACAGACCCAACTGCTTGGCATATTCGTGGCGACAAATTGTACCTGAACTACAACAAAGCTGTTCAGACAAAATGGAACACTGATATTCCTGGTTATATCGAAACAGCGCAAGTTAACTGGATTGATATTAAAGGATTAACCGAAGAACAAATCGAAAAAGTGTACGACTAATATTGAATCCTTGGAACGTACTAATGACGCTTTAACGATATAGGAACCATTATGAATAATAAATTAATAGTAAGTGCTGCATTAGCGGCTGTGATGTCTACAGGTGTTATAGCCTCTGCTGAAGCTGCAAGTAAAAAAGAAAAGTGTTATGGCATAGCGAAAGCGGGTCAAAACGATTGTGCGAACTTAGCCGGTACCCATTCATGTGCAGGTCAATCAAGCCTGAGTAATGATAAAGGTGAGTGGAAATTAGTCACAAAAGGTACTTGTTCAACATTAGGTGGATTGTCAAAGCAAGAAGCCAAGCAATTATATTTGGCCTCTAAATAAGATTTAGGAGAATGTTATGTCGGTACATAGTAAAGATATATTAGTGGGTGTTGGACTAAGGCACCCACACTTTACCGACATATTAACGTCGGCTAAGCAAGTTGACTTTGTGGAAGTGCATTCAGAGAACTTCTTTGGACAAGGTGGCGCTGCATTATCTGTCCTTAAGCAAGTAAGAGAGGCCTATCCTGTTAGTTTGCATTCAACGTCTATGGGTCTTGGATCGTTACAGGATATACCTGCGAGTTATTTAATGCGTTTAAAGCAATTAACGCAAACCATCGATCCTTTTCTAATGTCTGAACATGCTTGTTTTACCTGGGGACTATTACAAAAACAAATGCATGGGCAACTAATACACAGCGGTGACTTATTGCCGATAGCGCATACGCGTCATAATCTAAATCGAATGTGCGAACAAATAGATAAAGTGCAATCGTACTTAGGGCGTGAGCTGATTATTGAAAATGTGTCAGCTTATGTGCAATTTGATGAAAGTTATTTTTCTGAAGCCGAATTTCTAACGAAACTGTGTAAACAGACAGGCGCTAAAATATTACTCGATATTAACAATATTGCGGTGAATAGCTTAAATTTTGAAGGCGGAAATATTCAGAAATCGGTCACTGATTATATAAATACGTTACCAGTGAATAGCGTCGCGCAGATACATCTCGCTGGTTGCAGTGTGGTTCCTGATGGGCAAATGGTCATTGATGATCATGCGTGTCCTGTTTCTGATGAAGTTTGGGAAGGATATCGGCAAGCATTAACACGCTTTGGAGCTCTGCCAACATTAGTTGAATGGGATTCAGATTTACCAGCGTGGTCAGTGTTAGTTGGCGAAGCAGAAAAGGCACGTGCTATAGCTAATGCAGTATTGGGGGCTAGTGATGGATGATTCTTTTATCAATGAACAACAGCGACTATTGGATACGATTTGGAGTGAAGAGGAATCAGGCGCAACTCTAAATGGCTTTAGCGCTCAAGGTATAAGCATTTATCGTCGTAATTTGTTAGCTAATGCTGAACGTGCGCTAAGCATCACTTTTCCGACCGTGTTTGAATTACTTGATAGTGATATTAGTACTTTTTTGGTCCAGCAGTTTCTGAAAATATCCCCACCAATTCAAGGTGACTGGGGACAATGGGGCGCTGAATTTTCTGAATTTATCACAGCAACGGAAATTGGTGTGGATTATCCGTATCTTGCTAGTTGTACGGCTTTGGATTGGCATGTTCATTGTGCGTTACATGGTCAAGATCAAACATTAGAGCAAACGTCATTACAACTACTGGTTAATTGCGATCCTGAACATGTCTTTATTACATTTAACGACAATGTGAAATTACTGAGCACAAGCTATCCTGTAGTAGAGATTTTTGACGCACACCATCACGATAATCAAGTGCAGCGGGATCGTGCTTTTAATCTTGCTAAGCAGGCATTATCGTCAGTGCTGGTGGAACATATTGTCATGATTTATCGATCTGAGTTTCAACCCCAAATAACCAAGTTAACAGAGAGTGAAGGGCGCTTCATTTTATCTTTAATGTCAGGTAACTCACTAGCTCAGTCGCTTGATACTGTGCGGCATGATAGTCGATTTTCATTTCAAGTTTGGTTGATTAGCGCAATCGAACATAACTTAATTCATTATTTTAAAGAGAGTTAACCATGAATACTTCAAACTCATTGTTGTTATCAGCTAATCAAATTTATCGACGTATTATAGAAAAAGTAAGTATGTTAGAACCTGTTGCATTACTGGCCGCACGTTTTTATGTCGGTTGGGCTTTCTTTTCATCTGGACTGACAAAGCTAAACAACTGGGACAGTACGTTATTTCTATTTGAAGAGGAATATCACGTACCATTATTGCCTTATGAACTAGCTGCTTATTTAGGGACTGCTGCTGAGATCATTCTCCCCTTATTATTGATGGCTGGATTAGCAAGTCGCTTCTCTGCATTGGGGTTATTTTTCGTCAATATTGTGGCTGTTATTAGCTTGGAAGATATTGCCGCCGCCGCTTACGCTCAGCATGTATTATGGGGAACTCTATTGCTGCAAGTTGTTATCTTTAGCGGGGGGCGTGTTGCTTTCGATTATATAGTTAAGCGCAAGGTCGATTTAACGTAATCAGCTGTAAGCACCCTGAAAGTAATCAGAAAATATAGGGGGCTTAATCAAAATTTTATAAAACGACTTGCTGAAATTGTATAGGTTTAGTCCCTGCTAAGTTAGCAGCCCATGCATAATTGTAATTCCATTCATAATCACTAATAATATCACCCCATCGCAAACTAAAATCCCAATAATGTAGTGCTCCAATCATATCGCACTATTGGTATGGTAGTAACGCTCAGTATGTTCGCTCTGATGTTGAAAAGCATCAACAATTTAAAAATCATATCTTGATTTCCGATGGTATACATAATGATGGTAGTGAAATTGAATATATATATTCACTTAGTACAAGTAGTGATGTTTTAGTTCATGAATTGACCTATGCTTACACAGGTAAAAAGGGGGCATTCATTCGAAAATATAAATGATTTTAGGGATAGTTTAGGAGGTTGGTCAGAACATTTCTCAGCTATAATAGCTGAATACTACCAGTTTAAAACAACGGGTAAAACAGATCTTATTCAAGCAGTAAAGACCTAGTAGACGGATTGATATCTTCAGCATCCGCCCTAGGTTACTCTGAGAAAGCTTCAAAAATAAAAGAAGTTTTCACACAAACCGGATTTTATTCTGACTTGCCGTTGTAGCGGCATGTAGCTTAATCCCCATAAACCTTGTTAGAATCTGTAATCTAACAAGGTTTTTCAGTTCAGGCTAAGTGTTGTAGTACTAAGCCGTTTCGGCCTTAAAGTGGGTTAGATCCACAGTTAACTTACAATACATTTAAATTTCATGCACGAGATTTGGTAAATGCGTAAGCAACATCGGTAAACTAGGCCCTGGAATGCCGATTGTTCCTGTTGGATAGCCCGGCGTATAAAGTAATTCATCACTGTCATATAGGTCAGTATCGACCACCAGTTGTATGTGTTCGGGTAAACCAAAAGGACACACTGCACCAGGAATACAGCCAATTTGTTCAATCATTTCTTCATCACTGCAAATTGACACGCGCTTGCCCAACACGGATTTTATTAACTTACTATTTAATCGTTTACGCTTGTCTGTTAAAAACAGAGCAAAACCTCCGCCTTTAATTTTCAAAAATAAACTTTTAGTTAAAGCCCCTGTAATTTTCAATTCAGCCATTACTCTATCATCTGTTTCGGTATCAGTGATAGGTTCATGCTTCCATTCATTAAACGCAATATCACATTGATTTAATAATTTTATATTAGTTTGATAAATGTCTTCTATATGTGTCATTGATAAATCCGCTCCAGACAAAAATACTGATAATACCAAGTTCAACATGGATAAAATCATAAGATGTGGGCAGTTTATAAAAGACATTGAAATTAGTATAACTAATAATATTTATACGTAATAAGAAATTCTTATAAGTGATGGATTGAATTTAGCCACTCTTAATACTAGAAAATTCGCTGAAAGCTAACCATTGCGGGATGTTTTTCATCAGATATGAGGTACCACTAATAACCAAGTTGCCCTTTTTCTACCAGCAACCACCAATTGCGATAAACTTTACCCAAATCTTTAAATTCAAAGTGCAATACAGTGCGCTCCTGAGGTAATGCTGAACTATTAATAGTGCGGCGCATGTCCCACATTAACAATTCGACACTCAGATCATCATCCGACATTTGACTTCGCTCCCAACGAGATCCCCATTCTCCCAGACCCATCACAATAGGTTCTAGTTCGCGTCCAGCTTGAGTTAGGTGATGGGAATGAATGAGATTGACTCGGAATTTAGCGGTACTACATTATTTAATACTGTGGTAGTGATCGGTTCTAACAGTGCCATTTTAAACCGCCTCCGAAAAATAATGCCAATAAACCCAGAACGTATGGTTTGGGGATTTGGCGATGCTGTCGTCGTTAAACCTTTTGCGGTGTTGTTGCCGGTCCGCTCCATCAAGTGAAGGGTGTTTTATTTTCCATTTAGAAATAGATCACCGCACGATGCCTCCACTCACATTCATTGATAACACGACTATCGACTAGTTCAAGTCCGTTTTATCCAACGATGGCTTAGAGTCATAGCGCTACAAGCTGTGATCGATCTAAGCCGAATTGTCCTAAAGTGCGTTATACAGTTGGTCAATCGTAAACCTCGTTTTATATACAGGTATAATTGGCTTATCTTGTTTGCGTTTTTATTTTATTTGATAGATTACAGATGTTTTTATATATCTACTTGTAATATAAAGTAAATTTGATATTGTTGATGGCAATTAAATTAAAACCGGATTCACATCATACGGAATTCTGTATAAAAACTGTTAGAAGCACAAGGAGGTATCGTGAACTGTTTAGTCGTATTAGCACACCCTTTAGAAAATAGTCTTTGCAAACATTTAGCAGATAAAACAATAGCTCATTTAAAGAAGCAAGGTTATCAAGTGACCGTCAAAGATCTGTATGCCGAAAATTTTAATCCAGTATTAAGTAAATCTGAAAGAGAAAGTTATTACAAAGATCACTTTGATGACTTGCAATTGAAGTCTGATATAACTCAATTAAAGCAAGCTGAGTCATTAGTTCTAATTTTTCCGACTTGGTGGTTTGGTTTTCCTGCTATTTTAAAAGGTTGGTTTGATCGGGTATGGGCGCCAGGACACGCATATGAACATGCTTCGGATTATGGGCCTATTAAGCAATGCTTGGGTAATTTAAAAGAAATGAAAGTCGTAACAACTCTTGGTTCACCTTGGTGGGTTGATACTTTTATTTTGAGAAAACCTGTAAAAAAAGTTATTAAATTAGCTTTGTTAGGTGCTTGCGCAACTAATTGTAAATTCAAGATGTTATCTTTATATAAAAGTGAACAGCTCACTGAATTAAAGGTTGATAAATTTATTGGTAAAATAGAGTCTAAGTTTTAAGTACAAAGTGCTTCTAACAAGAATTTAAACAAGGACAAAATACAGTTGGTTATTCTAACCAGCAATATTTTGTCTGTTAACAGGGCATTAGGATTCAGGATGAAGTTGTGGATATTAACTTAAGAAAAGCAACACTGGCGGATGCTAAAGAAATTGCCAATATACATGTGATCTCATGGAAAACCTCGTTTGCTGGACTGATGCCAGAAAAGTACATATCTGGTCATACCGAGTCATCTCGCGTCGATGAATGGAAGAAAATAATTTCAATGAATATTGAAAAAGTTGTTGTGGCAGAAAGTAACAATAAAATACTTGGCTTTATGTCATTTAGTGTGAAATCACAGGTTTCAAGAGAATTGGAGTTAAGTAAGCTTTACCTTTTCCCGAGTGTTTATGGGAAAAACTTAGGTAGCAAATTCATGCATTTCTTACAAACAGAGGCGACAGCTCAAGGCGTAAATACTATCAATCTCTATGTACTTGATAACAATGAACCAGCAATTCGTTTTTACTCGAAACATGGTTTCGAGTTTGTAGATGGTTATGTATCAGAGGAGTTTGAAGGTGAAACTATCATTGACCTTAAAATGACCAAGAGAGTTTAGCTTAACATGGCTATGAACGGACGCTTTGTCACCGCGGAAAAACTTCAAAGTGTTGTGAATACAAAGGATTAAAGCAGCGTTGTGCGGTTTGGTAAGCGCCCGTTATCATAATAAGCAACTCTGGTTATACGATTATCTCTCTGCGTTATTCACAGTGCAGATCAATTCAACTCTCTTGAATTGCCAATACTAAATATTGCGCCAATGCTTTAGGGTTTTCAATTGGAATAGAGTGACCAGCCTTTTCTACAGTATAACAGGTAGCATAAGGCATTAATTGTGTAATTTCTTCCCCATGATCTGGTGGGGTTGCAGAGTCTTGATCTCCTACAAGTACTATTGTATCTATTGTTATATTTTTTAGTAGGCTACGTATATCTTCTCTCCGGATGATCGCTGCATCCATGGCATGGGAAAGCAACTTTGGAGCAGTATTCATCAGTTTATTTATTTCTTTTTCTGTGTGGTTAGGTTGGTCTTTTAACCAAGAGGAGGAATATTTAACCTTTTGTATATCTTCAAAAAAACTACGTCTATTGTCATCATCTGATGACAATAATAAAGATTGGCGCAGGTGCCATAAAGGTATATTCAAAGGATTCTCAGCTTGTGCGGTAGTGTTGATTAGCACTAGTTTCTTTAGCAGTTGAGGATATTTAATCGCGATTCGTAAAGCAATCATCCCCCCTTGGCTGTGGCCTACCAAGGTTACATTATTGATGTTATTTTCAATAATCCACAAAGCTATATCATCAGCAATAGTATTTAGATCTAATCCGTCACGCCAACCACTAGAGCCATGACCTGGCATATCAAATACAACGCAACGACATTGTGTCTCAATGTGACTAATAACGGGAGACCAAAATGTTCGGTCAAGAAATAAACCATGTAGAAATATTAACGTTGAACCTCCACCATGGTCATCCCAGCCATATTGGACACCATTGACTAACGCTGAACGGTGAGGATTGTTGCTGTGATGTGCTTTAGACAGCATGAGAGAATCTTCAAAAATTTGATATCGCGTTATTTTCCCATTATTTGTGGTGAACCGAATCATAAAATGACCGTCCGCAATAGCTTCTGTTTTCACTATACGGTGACGAAAGTGACCAATAGCGATGACATCGGGTGAAGAATCAATTAATGGTTCTAGCGTAAAGCCGATAGGCTGAAAACCCTCGGGAAAACGCTGTAACCATTGTTTAATTGCAACCTTACCTTGAATTATACCCACCGTTTTTAAAATGGGGTCACCATCAATATGCCAAATGGCATCGTCACTTACATATTTAAGTGCGTTTTCGATATTTTTTTCGGAAAAAGCGGCCAAATAAGCTTTAACTGTTTCAATCGAAGACAACGGTGCAGTGTCTAAAAGAGTATCCATTTTACGCCTCAGTAGTTATTTAAAAGTGATTACAAATTGTAAAACCTTTTAAGCCCCTTTAAAATGGAAAGCATTGGAAAACAGATTTCCATTTTTGGAGTTTAAATGAATTTTGAAAATATCTATTTTTTCACTGCCGTTATTCGTAATGGAAGTCTCAGTAAAGCGGCATCTGAATTGGGCGTTAGTCCACAAACGGTAGGTCGTAAAGTCGCTAATTTAGAGCATGAAATCGGGACGACACTTTTCATCAAGCACCCGACAGGTTACCAGCCAACTACTGATGGTTTATTATTTTACCGAGAAGCCGAAAATGTAGAAAAATCGTTAGTATCTCTAAAAACCCAATTCAGAACTAAAAACAAAGAATACGAAGGCGTTGTGAGAGTGGCTCTTCCAGAAATGATAGCGTTACGTATTGTTATCCCCCAATTGCAACCCTTTATTCAGAACTACCCAAAGCTTGAATTGCAAATAGTTACAGGCATATATAATGTAGGTATAGCAAGAGGTGATGCAGACATTGCTTTACGTTTAAAGCGTCCAGAAAAAGGATCATTAACTGTCCGCAAAGTTGGTAGTATGTCATCAGGAATGTTTGTATCAAAAGGCCAAAAATCAGTCCTAGATAATGTCCCTTTAGTTGGTTGGGATAGCCATATAGATTTACCTTCAGAGAAGTGGTTGGCTAAACTCACTAATCGTTCTCCTAATATTAGATTTAATACACTTGCATCCCAAGAAGCAGCAATTCGTAGTGGTGTAGGCGCAGGAATATTACCTCATTTTTTATCCGACGGTTTAACCCCAATTGAAACGCCCCTGATTAAACCTGAGCCTCTATGGTTAGTTAGCCACGCTAGCGAAACTACTACACCAAGAATCAGAGCTGTTTATGATGAAATTGCTAATATAATTAGTGCTAACGAAAAAAATCTGATGCCTGTTGACAGGAAGATAAGCAATTAACTGACTTGAAATGTCTTACTATATAAATGCATTTCAAATAAGGGCTATCTAAAATTATCATGAGTATGGTTAATGTAGTAATTAAGTTATTTTAGCAATCAGATTCATCGCTAATTTTAGTGAACCATAATCTTTGAAGCTCTAAGCCATTCCTGTCAGGATGGCTTAGAGTCGGTATTCTCACCTTCTATTTCTTTTTTTAACCTTTTTTTTGACTTTTTTAGGTGCTTCAGCAAACTCTTTATGGAAAGGCTGTTCTGTAACAACAGGAATGACTTGGCCTATGCTCTTTTCAATACTCTTTAATAGCGTTATATCATTTTCGACAGCAAATGAAATGGCCATTCCACTTTTCCCTGCACGCGCAGTTCGTCCTATACGGTGTATGTAGTTTCTTGGATCTTCAGGTAGGTTATAGTTAATGACTAAAGTAATATTATCAACATCAATCCCACGAGCAGCAACATCAGTTGCAACTAATACGGTTAAATTAGCGTCTTTAAAGTGTTGTAACGCTTCCTCTCTTGCTGCTTGTGTTTTACCACTGTGAAGGCTAGCGGCAGTTATTGATGCTTCTTCGAGTGCGTTAACAATGATGTCTGCGCCAGGCTTTGTTTTACAGAAGATGAGGACTTTTTTATAGTCAGATTCTTTCAGGATATTAAATAGCAAAGGTACTTTATTCGATTTTTCAAGATGGTATACGCTTTGATTAATCAAGTCGATAGTAACCGTTTTAGCAGTAATTTGAATTTTTGTTGGATCCGTTAATATTGCTTCTGCAAGTATCTCTATTTTAGGTGGCATAGTAGCTGAAAACAATAGTGTTTGTCGGTTCTTTGGCAGTTTAGATATGATGCTTTGAACATCCTTAAAGAACCCCATATCAAGCATTGTATCTGCTTCATCTAACACAAATACTTCTAACGCCTTAAAATTTATATCGCCCGTTTTAATTAAATCCAATAACCTTCCAGGGGTGGCGACTAAAATATCAAGTCCAAGTGCGATAGAGTCAACTTGATCTTGTCTTCCTACACCACCATAAACAACCTTAGTTTTAAGCCCTAAACCATCAGAGTAGTCGTCAATGTTTTGCATTATTTGCGAGGCAAGCTCTCTTGTAGGCGTTAGTATGAGTGAACGCGTGCTCTTAGCTTTGATATCTATTTTATTCCGCCCAAAATTATTGATAATAGGCAATGAAAAAGCCGCAGTTTTTCCTGTTCCCGTTTGCGCTATACCAAGAAGGTCATTCCCATTAATAAGAGCTGGGATACATTCTTTTTGGATTGGTGTGGGCTGTTTATAGCCTTTAAGACTAACGCGGTCAATAATTGACTCTAAAAGTGAAAATTCTTTAAACTCTGACATGCTGGCTCGGTATTCTTTAATCAATAGCCTATTATTCTAACAGAATGCTTTAACATATTTAAGACGTATTCAAGGTAACTTTTTCTGACAAATCCTCACAAAAACAGTTCAGTAATTAAGTGTTCTGACCTCTTTGTTTTTCTTTCATGGCTCCTTTAATCAATGAATTGAGTGTAACGAAACCAATTGTATTGTTACTTTCAGCAGTTGGTATTTACAATTTATTTTCCAAATTATTATCGAATACTTCAGACTCAAGATCAGACAAACATCTGTCCCAGATACCATTCAACCTTTTATCCAAATATCAAGTTCGTGTAAGCGAGATTAACCAGAATAGTACAACATTATCTATCCGAAATTATTATAGGTTGAAATCGGTTTTGAAGGGTTCAGGGGGGCTGAGTGGTAAAATGGCTCATTTATGTCCAATAGGCCTCTCAGGGTGAGGGTATTGGGCTTTTATACCGCGTGTTAGGGCGTCAATTAGACGCCTTCATTCCTTAATGTGTATTATTAGCTAGAACAATAACTCTGACCCTTTTGATTGACATCTGAGGCATCAAAGTACCGACCAAACAAGAGGAAAATGACGATTTATTCAAAGACAGCGGCTAACTCAGTAGCTGTTTTAATATATTTAATCTCAGATATTTTTCCTTCACTTACCGTATAAATCGTAATATGATCTTCTTTTTTTGAGAATTTGTCTTTGTTACTATCATCTAATAACAAAATTGAAAATGGATATTTTCTCATTTTAGGCAAAGCAAAGAATTTGCTAATTAAACTTGGCATCCCTGATATGTCAGCCACATAATAAGCTTGGTGAGCCGCTAAAAAACCTTTGTCCTGAGCTAATAAGAAATCACGAATGATACTACTGGTATCTTTATCACCAGCGACAATAATATTTTGGGTATCCGCTTTGATTGTATGCACTTGGTCAAATTGATCGGTAATTTCAAAACGAGGTATCGCGTCTCCGATATTAAATGCGTGGGCGAAATTTGCGGCCAATAGTAGTAATAATACGAACAACTTATTCATTATTTTTTCCTAAATGTTTAAAAGATTGATACAACCACTAATATACCAAATAGTAAACCACTATCAAGTTAGTCTTAAGATAAAGGATCGTTTTCGAATCCGGCTGAACGAGTGAAGGGTAGAGCGATAGTAATGATTACATATTGATGGGAAAATGAATCGTCCTGTAAATTATTTATTTAGTCTTATAAGTTATATACAAGGCTAGCTATGTAATTGAGTATATTGACATTAATTCTAGGCTACAAGATAAACTTGACCGCCTTTTGACAAACTGAGACTACATTCACCGAAATACCAATAACACTGTATAAAATCAACCTATCTAGTTTTTTCATTACACATAAGTAGGATTCACTTAGTTGGTAAATTTTGCATGACAAAATGTGATGAAGATCGAACTCTTTGAAGCCCAAACGCTAAGCCATTTCAGTTCTATCATGGGGCTTAAAGCATTTATTCATCAATTATATGTTCGCATCGGTTCCAAATCACAACTGCTAATGTGAAGCCTATTTATAGTTTGTTTGGATAAAATCAATGAAGCAATCTGCCATCGAATGTTGGGTAACAATCCCTTCCGTTTCCATCATGGTTAATGCTTCATAACCTTCTTTACCTTTCATAGTATAAGCGGAAGAGGTTCCGTAATAGATCATTTCATGATCGATATCGTTCCAACCATCTTCTTCCGTATAAATAGTAAGTTTAGCAATTCGCTCACCACGGGGACGTTCAGCGTAATAGCTGAAATTCAAGTTATGAGTATAAGGGTAACTTCCCGAGCCAGAGCCAAGCATCCCATTATTGGTGGCGTTGTTGATTGCACCCTCTAGTGCCTGTGCGATATATTTGCCTTTGATGCGATAAACGCCAATGGGAACGGCAAAGGGAAGTAGCTTACCAGCAATATCACCAATGGAAATATTACCCCGGTGTAAAGACGTTCTCACGCCGCCAGCATTATGAATTGCAAAGTCGACTCGATAACCATCTTTATTCATCATATGAGCAAAAGATTCGGCTACTAGCGGGGCAATATCACTACCTCCCTTCAGATCAGGAATGCGGATATGTCGCATATCCTCTGCTAACTTAGCAATCACGGTATTTTGTAATTTACGTACTCTCGGGATATATTTATCTTGTAGCAAGCTTTGTAGTATCGGATCTTTTTTACATACAACCACATTTTCATGTTGAGTGAGGTAGAGGCTCGCCTTTGCATGGACTTCATCATCATTGGTTGTTAACAAGCTTGCATCAATACAAAGTCGGCGACCAATAAGCAGCTCATTTTTGCCCTTGAAAGTGCTAACCGAACCATCGGCGGCGAAATCAATCTCACAGTGACCAAGTGCCTGTGAATGAAAACCAGCTTGTACAATATATGTACCTTTAACCTGATGTCCGTATTCAAATTCTTTTTTCAGTCCTAGGTCACTGAAATCGCCGAGAAGCGTGTGGCTATGGCCGCCAACAATCAAGCTGATACCATCCACTTCTTTCGCTAATTCACAATCACCATCAAAACCAAGATGACTCACTAATATTATCTTATTAATACCTGACTTTCGGATAGCTCGAACAGTATTGCAGGCTGTTTCAAAGGCATTAATAAATGGCGTGTCCGGATCTACATTCGCTATATCGGCCATCTTATCCAATGATACCCCGAATATTGCAACGGGCTCGCCATCTACAACACGAGTCATCCAGCGTGCCGTCTGCTGATCAGCCTGATAAGAGAATAAGTTAGGCCGGCCGTTTAAATAATGAGACTTCGTTTTTATTTCGTTAGAAAGGTCCCAGTTACCCGCTAACAGTGGGAACTGAATACGATCTAAAAATGCAGCCACAGGTTCATTACCCATATCTAATTCATGATTACCAATTGTCATCACATCAATGCCCAGTGCATTGAGCATATCTGAGTTGGCTTTACCTTTAAACAGCGAGAAATAGAGTGTCCCCTGAAAGCAATCTCCGGCATGAACAAATATAAAATCTCGATTATTTTGCAGGGCAGTCGCTTTAAGTTGCTTAGCTCTGGTCGCTATACGGGAAAACCCGCCATTACTAACATAAGGCGATATACTTTTTCCCTCAATGTTAAGCTGTAATTGCAGTGATTGAGGTTCAAAGTAGGAGTGCGTGTCATTGATATGAGCGAGAGTTATCCTAACTGGCTTATTCTTCTTTATCATCATGTTTCAATTTTCATCTATATTTTAATCGTTCGTTTTCACTGAATGGAAAGCTTTTTCAGATAAGTTTAACATATTTGATATTTTAACATTCGATTCCCATGGTGAATTGTAATTGTGCCACCTGGATAATATATAACCTAACTATTTTACGTATTAATAGAATGCCTATTAAATTACAACACTTTGATTTATATCGCTAACTTTTCGACATAACTGAAAGTATTAATTGCTAATTCTTATCATATTGCTCATATTATGCCTATTACTATAAAATTTAAAAGTAGGCTCACTTATCGAACATATTATTTACGACTTGAAACCTGATTACTGCATCCAAAGCGCCAGTGGTGAGAACGAGTTAGTAATGAATTTTTGGTAGGTCAGTAATATAAACAATCAGTTAAACGTTTCACACCAAATTGAATAGGCTTAATATGAAACTTAGCGAGAGTCTTATACGCTCAACATATCAATCCCACACCTTTTCCCATCACTTCAATAAATGGGGAAGAGTATGATAAATAAAATCAGCCAACACTATCTCACTCCTACGCTGATGCCAGCGTTACAACCATCAATCGCCAAGCTCATGTTGGGCACCTTTGCTGAAGTGGTCGCTGCACTTGCAAAAATAGGCGCACTATTGTGTTTAATACAACTGATTGACGACCTCTCGAGTAAATGGGTTTACAGTGCAATCGGACTTTGGATTGTTAGCGCCGCGGTCTCTTCATTAGCATCTTGGTGGGTGCATGAAGCTGAAGCCCAATTTTCCTCTCAGGTACGCCGTCAAATGGCTCAGCATCTCGCCAGGTTGCCAAATAAAACCGTCTCTCGATATGGTGAGAATCAACTTCGTCGCTTGGCTTCGGAGGACATTAATACACTGCACCATATGATTGCCCACTTACCGTCTGAATTTGTCACGTTCATGTTGGTGCCATTGGCGTCCATCCTCATCATGTTGAGTTTGGCAGGGCCAATTGCTCTTTTAGCCCTTATTCCAGGTCTTCTCGCCTCACTTTATTATCTGGTATTTCTACCCAAATATGCGGCCAAATATGGCGTAGAACGCATGAACATTATGGGTGAGATTGTCACTGCAGTGAATGACTACACAAGGGGCATCCGAGTCAACCGTATTTATGGTACTCAATCTGGCGCCATTGCCAATTATCGACATGCCACGCAACGCTTTACAGACGGTATCGTAAAGTGGGTTAGCAATGTTGCACTTGCTGCTGCGGTTTCTGTAGCGCTGCTACAAGCGGTCGCCACTTTAGCTATCGCTTACACGATTTCCTATCAGTTAAGCCCTGCGGCCATGGCTTCGGTTTTCTTTTTTGGCCTTGCCATCGTGACACCTGTGCTAAAGTTGGGCCACGGCTTAGACTATGTAACGGCAGGTAAAAACGCCGCTAAACACATCAGCGACTTTTTACAAGAAAGCACCATCGCTTCAGGCCAAGTCAAGCGAGAGTGTAAATCAGACTCGTTACATGCCGAACACATCAAGGTTGTCACCGAGCAAAACACGATCATCAACGATCTTTCTTACTCTTTTCTTCCGGGTTCTTTTACAGCCATCATGGGCCCGAGTGGCGTTGGTAAAAGTACTTTTTTACGTATCTTATCCGGTTACGAACAGCCTTCATCAGGGACCGTTACCCTAGGTCATGATGACATATCAGACCTTGATGAAGTATCGCGACATAATGCAATACGTTACGTACCCCAAAACACTGGTGTTTTGAAAACAACGGTGCGAGAGAATCTGCAATTGGCTACACCAGATGCCACTGACGATACGTTTCGCGATGCACTGAGCCACGCCCAGTTGATTATTGATCTTGCAGCGGACGCAGCCTCTCTCTCGGGCGGGCAACAACAACGCATCTCTCTTGCTAACGTGTTCTTAAGTAACGCCAACATAATCTTACTTGACGAGCCTACTAGCGCCCTTGATAAGGAAACAGCGTTGCTTGTGATGCAAAACTTGCGTTCACTGGCTCACCAACAAGGTAAGACCATTATTGTGGTGACCCATGACTCTGACCTCGCTCAGCAAGCAAATTTTACGCTGAAATTAACTCGAAACGCTGACAAACAGGACGAAGACGTATGACGAACAACAGCACTAATTCCGTTAGTAAAGCACTTCCAGAACAGGCAAAGCGTCGGCTGTACCTTCTTGGCACTGGTTGGGTTCTCGTTGCCGTACTGGAAGCTGCAGCCTACACTGTTTTGGCCCTAGCCATCGTTGAACAGCAAACACCTATGTATGTTTTGGTGGCAGCGGCTGCCGCAATCATGGCGACAGTGATTGTCACACGATCTGGCTTTTTGTCCGGAGCAAAACTTACTGGTGATCTCTATTCAGCGCTCGGTAAAGCTCTTAACCAAGCAAAGCTAGCTTGGTTTACAGACCATCACAGAACGCAAACAACTCAACTGGCTGAGCGTGGTATTCCTGGTTTTATGAGCATACCTGCTCACCAACTGCAAATCTTCCTACATGCGCCACTCCTACCTTTATTTCTGGTGGTTGGAATTGGCCTAGTTGGTGGTTTAATCATAGCGGCGCTGAGTGCAGCATTACTCGCAAGCGCGTTATTCATTCAATATAAAGCGCAATTGGCACTGATCCATACCGATAGCGATCGACACAGCGCAGATGTGAATGCTACCAAATACACACTCGAACTGATCGACAACCTCGATCTACTGCGCGCGACCGCGGGTCCAAAGCGGGCAGTTGAACGAATTGAAGCAAGTTGGACTAAGCAAGAAAAAGTTCACAAAAGCATCAACCGTGCGGCATCTAAAACCACATTTGTATCGACGCTCGCGACAATTTTACCGCTGGCAGGTATGGCGAGTTACTTGGTTGTCTCTGGTATAACAGAGCCACTATTGATTTTATCGCTTTTGATACTCATCACTAGAGCAGCAGCGCCTTTGGGCGAGTTAGCATTGGCTGGGTTTGCGATTAATGATGTACGCGCGGCGATTAAAGACTATATTCATTTAACCACGGTACCAAGCTTGCCAGAGCCTAAACCAGAAAATGCTCTGCAGCCAAATAATCACAAATTACAGTTGTATAATGTTGGCTGCTCAGACATTTTTATTGGTGCAAACGCAGAAATTACAGAAGGCGCGAAAGTTGTGATTAATGGACCAAGTGGCGGTGGTAAGAGTACTCTGTTAGGTTTGCTAATGCGATTTGATGACCCTACACAAGGTCGAATTACCCTGGGTTGTGTCGACATAAAACAAACCCGTTACGACGTGCTCACTCAATATTTTTCTTACGTTGCACAAGATCCTATTGTTTTCACTGGTACTTTGGCAGACAACATCCGCTTAGGTAAACCCGATGCGAGCGATGAAGAAATCGAGCGATATGCAAGGCATGCTCAGTTAAGTGAGGTGATAGAACGTTCTGAATTAGGCATTCATCAACTTGTTGGGCAAAAAGGTGCGGCGTTATCCGGTGGCGAGAAACAAAGGTTGGCTATTGCACGCGCTCTAATCAAGCAAGCACCTATACTGATTTTTGATGAAGCGACTTCGGCGCTTGATGATACCACTGAGAGACTTATCGCAGAACATGTTCATTCTCTAAAAGCGACAGTAATTGTGGTAACACACAGGGAAGCAAGTATCTGGCAACCGACAATGGAATTTAATATACAAAACCAAACTGTCACCTATCAGTTACACAATACTAAGTCCAATCCGAGCAAAACGATTGCATCGGAATCAGCATAGTACGATTTTGTTTCAAAAGAGGTCACACATGATTGTTTACATTTAGTGTGAAGGGCTTAAAAGGTGCAACCAAATATTCTGGTCGCACCTCTGTGATTAATTGCTAAATGTGAAGCCTTAGGTTTGACTCGACTTCATCAATTAACGATAGCGGAACAGCTTGTTCGGTAGCTAGCGCACGCCACGTAGATACATGCTGTGTGATTTCGTCGATGGTTTCATCTATAAGTTTCTTAGTAAATAGGGGACTTAGTGTACTCAGGCTATAGAAATCACTACGCTCAAAATGGTCACGCTTACCGTTGAGTGTCATCCAGTGACAACTTACCCAATGACTATCTGGCTTGTATGAGTATGCAATGTCGTAAGCGGGAGAAAGAGACCAGTCTCCGGCATCGTTCATCATGAATCCAAAGTTCTTTGAGTGATCGTCATGGTTGCGCGATATGATATTGAAGATCAAGCGTCTTAATAGCTGCATAGCCTCGGGAGCTTTCAATCTTAGTTGACGGACGACTCCAAATAATTCCTCATACGAGTATGAGCCCGCTTGCTTGTAGCTAACATGTGCCATTGCATTCAGGGTTTGTACATGTACGCGCTTGTTTCCGATTCTATCGAAACGTTGGGTGATAAAGTGGCGACGATCACCTTCGTTCAATAGTTGAGTTGGCATCATCTCAATACCGCAAAGCTTATTTGCCATGAGATAATATGTATACTCCATCGCGCCGTAACCTAGTGGGTCACCAAATGTCTCTTTGTTCTTGTTGTGTTCACTGACACCATCGAATTTCATTAAGTAATGGGTAAATCCGTCAGGGACTTCAACTTGGCCGGAACGCACTTCGCTAAAGTCCTTGTTAAATGCTAAAACCGCTTTAGGTCTGGCTCCACCGGCGCTCATACCAACAGACATAAGCTCTAACATGGCGTCTTTGTTTTCACGGCCTGCATGATCAAGTTCAACCCCAAAGCCTTGCCTCTCAGAGAGAATGTTTTGAGCAACAGAAACCAGAGACTTGATCTCTATCTCTTGCGATTTATTGAAAGAGTTACCGTATCTCTTTGGCGGGGAGTAAGACAATGCCCCCATCCCTCTTGCTCCCGTATACTTTAAGCGTTCAAGCGGGGTTATTTCACTGGGTAATCGTCCATTTCGAGCTACCCAAGCATTGAGGACTGTATTACCGAAATCATCTGGTAAAGAGTCGGCCAAAAGCCCAGAAAGACCTTTAAAAGTGGCGTGATCTATTGATGGGAATGAATAAATTTTCTTAGAGAGTGGCATCATTAGCGGAGAGAGTTCAATGCCACTAGAAATGAAGCTAGGATCGTACTCAAACGCGCTTTGTTTTGTCACTGGGTCGTAACTGGCAGCGCCGACAGCAAGATCGTTGTAACTGACCTCAATAACTTCTTTTACCATCCTAGGTTATCCTCGTTTTCGGGTTCTTGTTTTGGTTGTTCTCTTGGGCTAGATGCTCTTTTTCGTTCATTCCCATGTAGTTGGACAAGCTGAACCGGTGATATCTGAGTTGCCGGAAGAAAAATATCTATTTGGTCTATAACGTCTAGCGCTTGCATAATAATAATCATGGTTTCGAGTGAGCATTGCCCATTCTCAGCATTGGCTATCTTTTTACGGGTTAATCCTACGTCTTTAGCGATTGATGCTTGGGTCTTGTTCGCGTTAAGGCGGTAGGTCTTTAGTCTTTCACCAATCACCGTGGCGATTGCAGGTGCTGTCATGTTTGAATAATTCATATCAACCCTTTAATGTTCTCTTATGTGCTCATTATAGGTTAAAAGTGACATTAATGCTCACTAAATGGAACATTAATTTAATTGTTTTAATTGCTAACCCTATAACTACTTCAATTTCGGCATTAGTTTTAACATCCAGGTAGCAGTAAAAGGAATAGGGAACTTGAATAAAAATATAGCGATGAAGGATGTTTAAAGTGAGATAGGTAATTTCATTAACTAAGCGGAATAATAACATGTGTGCAGTGTGAAACCTGCTGTGCTTTGCCCGCGAAACATGTCAGGTTTCACACTGCGCCATTTGACATCTATCTATAGCCTTTGTAAGTAATTTCATCTTTGTGAAAGCCTATATCACGTCTCATTTCACTAAGGAGTTTAAGCATTTTGACGCGGAACACTTCAAATTCGAATTCGTCGATAGTACTAAATTGTTCTTGTGAATTATGAATGTAATCGACTAATTCAGCGAACTTGTCAAATACATCACTTGAAGCAAATAAAGCTAACTGTGCTGAAATCTCTAGTCGTTCTTTATCAAATTGGTTTATATCATCAAGACTCAGTTTGTCTTCTTGAGTCATTTTGGCCGCTAGGCCTGTTAATGGTTTTAAGACAGTTTTATATAGTTCCAGTTTTCGGTAATCACTGTCTTTTTTAATACGAGTTAACTCTTCCAATTTACTTTTGTGAGTTTTTATTCGTTTATTGGTTATTACATTCGAATATATAGCCCAGAGCGCACCTAGCAAGCTGATAATAATGGCGGTTTCTCCACCTCCATTAGATATGAATTCTTGAATGTCCATTAATATTAACTCCTATACGCTGGCTATAATTTAATATTACATTATAGCCAGCCTGAAACATCTTGCTAGCAGCAAAAAAGGATAGGGGTCTTGTAACAAACGTTTCTAAACTACAGTTAAAAGTCATTGTTTTACGGGGTTTGATATTTAACTGTATATAAATGCAGTGTTAATTAAGGAACCGTAAAATCGAGACTTTGAAATCATTATTAACATTAAAATCAATAGTATAGCTGTTTACATAATACTACGTTAAGTCTGAAAATATGACATTTCTAACGGTGCCAATCCTGACATCTCTATCTGGGACCTGTAACAACACTGCGCATAATAGCAACGTGATTATGTTAAACATTTACCTGCCTGCAACACTGGAACAGGCAGGCCGCGAAGCGGTATTTACACATAATCCGCATTATGCGAAGTCATAAAATTAATAATGTATTCTATTCTATTAATCTACGTATCTATAACTTTTCAATCTTTTAAGAATGGCATTTATGAGATAATATCTCAAAAAATTTCAAATACTTAAAAGGTTTACTATGAAAAAGATAATAGCTGCAACAATTGTTGTTTTACTTGGTGTTTCATCAATGTCTGCAATGGCCTGTCCAAAAGGAGAACATCCGTACGGAGGTTCTGGTCCGCATCATAAAGGTGGATATTGCGCATAAACTTAGAACTCTTAATGATATAGTTTTGTTATCTTTTATATAATATTTTAAGAAGGTTTATCATGACTTTATCTCGAAATTTGAAATGTCCAAACTGTGAAAAAGAAATTTCAATAGATGTATATAAAATATTTCCAGCTTGCATATTTCATTGCCCAAACGAAGAATGTAATACAGAGCTAATATTTGAAAATGCAGATACTAAAAAAACACCAAGTATTCGAACTAAAGGTTCGAGCTTTAATCCACTGTAGATAATTAAGAGTACACTATCTTTAATAGTGTACTCTTGTCTAAATATTAGAATTCATACAGCTAAGCCACTGTTTTATATGGTGGTTTTTTGCTTTTTAAAGCGATGCGATGAATTCAAATTTATAGTACCCGTACTGTCTTACGGGGGTTAACTCTCTGCAACAATACGGTTTTGCCAAGATCGCAGGATTTCTCAAGGTTAACTGTTTTTAATAATCTACTCTTATTAAAATTAGAATCTAAAGAGTGTCTTTGTTCTATACAGCAGTATCAAGGCCCTAAATTACGCCATAAGATTCTAAATTTGATTCAGCTTAGTTATGTGCTCTACTCTACATACTCATTATACCTCAAAGTAGTTATAATGAACCTAAAGTGGCGCATTAAATACAACATTGTTTAATGAGTCGTAAATCAACCATTAGGCGCACTAAGCGCTAATAATGCACAAAAAAACAGCCATTATACACAATCGTTCTTATGTCCGATCTTAACATTTAAACGTCTTATCAGCATAAAAAAATTGTACCAAATATTTCTAAACTATAAATCATAGGTGGTTTCAGCTTCACAGAAATAAAGGGACATTAATTTACTTGTCGCGCCATCAATAAATACGAGTAAACAGCATTTAGGTGAACGGCCTTCGACCCATCATGATGAGAACCATCGATTTAAATTAATTCGTCAACACAATTTCGTCGATATCGGGGCCGATAGATTTGCCGTTTTTTACGGCGGCGAACAGTCCACAAGCCATCTGCGACCATCCATTGACGGAGCGTTTCACTAGATAGCTTGATGTTGTGATTCTCTAATAGTTTTTCACAAGCAAATGTGGGTTTGAAGTCGCTGTATTTATCTTTAGCTATGTTGAGGATTTGTTCTCTAAATTAGGCTGGATAGCGCCGATTGCTCGGCATGTTACGGCGCTTAGATACTCATCCAATATCGCCATGAAGGCGGTATGTATTAACAAGTTATTGAAATATGTCTGCGGGTTAGATTTAGCAGTGTAGCGGCCGCTATTTGAGTGATCCGCTTATGACCAAACACATAAACGATGCAGTTCTTTTTCGCTCATAGTAATCAACATGGCACAATTCGATGCTTGGATTAGTTACGACCAAGTATACAAAAATGTGACATCTCTAAATTGTTAGAATGTGACATTACTATATTGCACTTACAGTGACTTACAATAAATTAATAGCTTTCTTAACAAAAAAGATTATCTTATTTTGTAGCTTTTATTATATCAGACGAGAAAGTTTTTATGTAATGATTAAAGCGTTAAACAAGCTTACAGGGCTAGGAATACCCGAAACTCAGTATATCGTTTAAGAATTAAGCTCAATGGGGTAGATATACCTTCTATCTTAATTAAGCGACAAAGCCTTTTTTAATCTAAGTGTATTGTTCTATAAATACATTTAGCTATGACCACCCCCAAATATCCATAAGAACATGTTATGTGTTTTTTGATGAGGAAATAATATTATGAATGATCAATGGCAACAAAAATACCTTTATGAATACAATGAACTTATATCGCAATTTCCTTCACCTGAAAAAATAATTAGTGATTATATTAAAGATAGGTTCAACACCGACTTACATTGGTTTAACTGGGCAGATCCTGATAATCTTTATTTTATCCAATTCTCTCAATCCCGAAGTAATCACAGATCTTACACAGGATGGGATCATCTAGATGAACATAAAACAAATGTAATGACACTCACACAAGCAGCAATGCTTAATATTAGTAATCGTTTTTCAACTTATGACGATGCAAACGCCGTAGCGGGAATATATAGAACAAGCAGTGCAACTTTATTTGACGAAAAAAACGAAGCAAAAATGCTCCCATCAGAATATCTGAGCTTTATATACGATTGTGACTTTGCTGGTCTTTACAATAAAGCTTTATCTGATTATTGGTCGCAATATTATGAAAGATTAAAACTATTACTTAAAAATTATTATGTTTCCTCAATTTTATATCTTCATAAAAATAACTTAGTCAGTAAAGAGGAACATGATTTTGCCATGGATGCATTAAATCGAGATAAAAATATATCATTATTTTTCTTAGATGTATATGGTTACTACTCCTCTGATATTTTTTGGGCTGAGAATAAAGAAAAAGTAATGCTTTTTATTCCCGGTGCAAAAAATCCATTTTTATTTTCAAATAACCGTAATAGTTTACGTGGTCGTCTTAAAGAACTAATTAAAGAAGAAAAAGATAACGCAAGTTTATTTGCTACGCATTTTTCTTTATTTGATAGACAAGATGGAACTTCCTATTCTGGTGTTAATACAGTTCTTAATGGAATAAAGAAAGATCACGGATTTAATGAGTCTTACTTTTTTTACTCCCCTAAAAAAATTACTGAAAGAAATATTTTTGAGGCGATGGCTATTTTAGTCAAGAAACGTAGTTTTAGCGATGGTGATACACTTATAACATCAGATGCTGAAGCATTAAAAGAAGACGCACTAAATATGCTTCAGACAATTTTATCAATGGCTCCAATATTTGATGTCGTACTTCCAGAATTATCTCTTCCGCTTAGTTTGGGTATTCTTTCCACCAGCGTGGGACTCAGTTTTGATAAGTTAATCAATGGTGATACTTTCGAAGAGCGTCGTTCAGCGATTCCGGGACTGGTGACAAATTCAGTATTGTTAGGTCTATCTTTTGCAATTCCATTCATCATTAGTAAGGCCGTTGCAAACAAGAATTTACTTGGTCTATCTGTAAGTAATAAAGAGAACGTATTGAATGATAAAAATATTGATGATTTTCTTAAAGGATATAGCATTAATAAAGATGAAATATCTTCAACGAGTGTATTAGAAATCAATATCGAAAAAACCAAACAGTCTGTAAATATCGTAAAACTTAGTGATGAAAACAATAAAATCATAGCTGTCAAGGGTAGTGCTCTAAGCGGTATCTATTATGAAGCGGACATTAAAACTGGATATGAAATTTTTTCACGAAGAGTTTATCGCACCGAATATGATAATAAAATTCTATGGATTCGTGGTGGCGGGCTAAACGGTGGGAAACCATTCGATTTTAATACACTCGAACTACCTACGTTTTTTGAAGACCAACCATATTCCGAATTACCTTCATCTCATGAGTTATATTTTATCAACGATGACAGCCCACTTTTATATCCTGATTTGGACTCAAGATTACCGAAACCAACGTCAGAAATGGATATGCATAATTTCATTGAGGATCGTACCCAATTTAATGAACAGGATTTAATCCTGATGAGAGGGACAACTGAACAAGAAGCATGGAATATTGCAAATAACAAAACAGCAGGTGGAAGCGACGGAGAATTAAAAGATATTTCTATAGATGCAAATCCACAAGAGGGCGTAAGCACTACTGTGTACACTACAGATTATAAAAGTGCAGATGTGGTGAGCAGACGACATTTTCTTGTTGTAGTAAAAGTAAAATTAAAGTTTGTCGTAAGTAATAATGAAACTTCGCATGCTAATCACTGGGCAATTATTGATGAAGCTCCTGTTGAAGTGTTGGCTGTTGTTGACCGGAGGTTTTCGTTCCCTGAACCCCCATCTCCATTAGAATTACCAATCTTACAAAAATTCTTACGCCGAATATTTTATAAAAAAAATATCGCTGAAAAAGCCAGTATTAACTTTAATAGATTAGCTAAGGGAGATATTAATGTCCTCAAAGGGCGGGGAAATATAGCATCGACACGTCAGCGTACAATTGATCTGAATTTTATTTCAGCCAACGCAGACGAGCTCCGTACTGATTTCTACATTAGAAAAAGTCCGCTTAATGAGGCTGGCTATGACAGACATTTCTATAATAATACGATAGGGGTGAATGGTTTCCCAACATTAAACACCTATACTGGTGAAATTATGGCAGATCCGTCTGCACTCGGCTTAACTTACTGGAAGGAAAATAATCTTACCAATAACGCGGCTATTATTAACATATCAAATTCCACTCGTGGGGCAAATGGTATCAAAATAGAGCTTGAAGCAGTGAAGGTAAACAAACCAGTAATCATTACGAGCGGAGAACTGAGCGGTTGTACCACGATTCTCGCCCGAAAGGGGGGGTATCTGTATCAAGTACATACAGGCACATCAGAGATTCTGGACGGTTTCACTAGTACAATAGGGGTAAAAAAAGCAATTGAGGTTTTCGAATTACTCGAAGATACTACAATACCTAAAGTGGAAGGAATAATGAATAATGATTTTCTGGCCAATTACTTAGCGAAAAACTTTGATGAATCATTAATAACGTACGCATCATCTAGGGCGAAACCAAACAGCGTAATTACCGTTAGTTATAATAATGTGTCCACTTTCCCTTACTACACTGATGATGGTATGATAGGTTTTGGTACATCGGCAACTATATTGGCGAGAGTTGATAATAAAATTATTGTAAAATCTTTATCAGAAAGTTATTCTCTTAGCCCAGGCGAAGGAAAAATTTCAATATCAAAGGCTTTATCAAAAGAATTTAGTGCAAGTTCTTAATTATTAACCATCGTGAACATAGGCCGTCTACGGCGGCAACTAACATTCTTCAAATTTAACTATTCATAATAGGCATAAGCAGGTATCGTCCTGCTTATGCACCCAAACAGGTTCTGTCGCAAAGGGCTTTGTTGCAATACTCAATCTCACTTGTCTTTGAACGTGATCAGGCAACTCGGTAGCTATTGGGCATCCCGAGATGAGTGAAGCGATTTAATATGGAACAACCTAATAATATTTCCTGATTTTGATTACTAAAATTTCTACTGTGTAACTTATTCCCAAGTATTTTTTTATACCTCTGCATCGCAGTTTCTGACACATTTCGCCGTCCATAATGCCGAAGTTTCTGCCAGCGCATTATCCCTAAAGCAAAGCTTTCAATTAAATTACTCATTCGTTTTGAATGATGGAACTCATCCGCAAACGTATTATCTTTCGGCGGAATGATAATTTGTGCATCTGGAAAGTACTTTTCCAATGTTTGATAAACAGCGTTGGTGTCATACATTTTATATCCAATCTAGCGGTGGTGCATCACTTGATGTATTAACAGCTTATATAGAACAGCAAAACAGACCTAAGTAATGTTAATGCTACGCATTAAAGACTTACATCCCCGACATAAATGACGGGGTTTTTCATCTGGAGCGATAAATTCAGCAATATGCGGCTCCTTTAACATAAAGAGTGTTTTGTTATATACAGTAATATCAAAGCCCTAAATTACGCCATAAGGTTCTAAATTTGATTCGGCTTAGTTATGTGTTCTACATACTAATTATACCGCAAAGTGGTTATAATGAACCTAAAATGGCGCATTAAATACAAGCTTGTTTAATGAGTCATAAATCAACTATTAGGCGTGACAAACGCCATTATGCACCAAAAACGAACCATTATACACAATCATTATTATGTCCGACCTTAACATTTAAACGTCTTATCAGCATAAAAAAAGGATAGGGAGCTTGTACCAAATATTTCTAAACTATAATTAAAAGTCATGGTTTTACAGGGTTAGATATTTGACTGTGTATAAACACAGTGGTAAATAGCGTTCCGCAAAACCGAGACTTTATCGTTATTATTAACAATTAAATCAATAACATAACGTTTTTACGTGACGCTAGGTGAAATCTGAATCAGTAAGTAACATCCTAGTTAGTAAATTTCATCTAGGAGCTGCTCAAATGTCATCTTAAATTCCAATTCGTATATTTAGAATTGATTGGTTCAGTCATATTAATCTAATAGGAATTCGCATTGAAATGATGCTAGGTAAACAAAATCATATTTAATGGTCAGCTAGATTAAAGCAGAAATTATTACCAGGCTAAGAACTGTAAATCCAAATTTAGCTAATCGATTCCTAAATCAAAAACAGACAAGTGATCACAGAATCTATTCATTGATAATACAAATCTATAATGAGCGCTGTGTAAATCACAAGGAAAGCTAACTTAGATTTTACGTAGCAACGCGTTAAAGAAAATTATGATGGTTCTGTGGTAACACAATGTTTGCCTCGAGTTCTGAAATATCAAGTCAGCTAGGTAATTTCAATAATCAAACACTAAAATGACATGTGCGCTGTGTGAAATCTGCTGTAACTATAGTGGCAAAGTATTTCAGATTTCACGTAGCGCACGGTAATTTTGTAGTAAATAGAATGGCTTGAACAGAATCATTACTAATAAACATGACATTTCTAACGGTGACAAACCTGACACCTCTAACTGGGACTTATTACAACTGTTAAACCCCGTTTAAAAT